>NZ_BAAAZG010000039.1:0-87222 GCF_039536785.1 Actinomadura miaoliensis | reverse complement strand
GGGGCCGGGCCCCGTGGCCGCCGCGCGGTGAAGCGGTCAGTTGCCGCCCAGCTGGGTGATGTCGCGGGCGGCGCCGGTGGAGGCGGAGGTGGTCATGGCGGCGTACGCCTGGAGGGCGGCGCTGACCGGGCGCCGGCGGTCGCGGGGCCGGAAGCCGCCGAGGTCGGCCAGCAGCTTCTCGCGGCGGGCGGCCAGCACCTCGGCGGGGACGTCCAGCTCCAGCGTGCGGCGCGGGATGTCGATGACGACGCGGTCGCCGTCCTCGATCAGCGCGATGTCGCCGCCCGCGGCGGCCTCGGGGGAGGCGTGGCCGATGGACAGGCCGCTGGTGCCGCCGGAGAACCGGCCGTCGGTGATCAGCGCGCACGCCTTGCCCAGGCCGCGCCCCTTGAGGAAGCTGGTCGGGTAGAGCATCTCCTGCATGCCGGGGCCGCCCTTGGGGCCCTCGTAGCGGATGACGACCACGTCCCCGGGCTTGACCTTGTCGCCGAGGATGCCCTCGACGGCGTCCTCCTGGCTCTCGAACACCACGGCCGGGCCGGAGAAGGTCCACAGCTCCTCCTCGACCCCGGCGGTCTTCACGATCGCGCCGTCGGGGGCGATGTTGCCGTACAGGACGGCCAGGCCGCCGTCGGTGGTGTAGGGGTGCTCGGCGTCGCGGATGCAGCCCTCGGCGCGGTCCAGGTCGAGGGACTCCCAGCGCGCGCTCTGGCCGGAGGCCCGGGTGGTGCGCTCGCCGCCGGGCGCGGCGTGGTACATCTCCACGGCCTCGGGCAGCACGTCGGGGGAGCGGATGTCCCACTGGGCCAGGAACTCGGTCAGCGACGCCGAGTGGACGCTGTGGACGGTGCGGTTGAGCAGCCCGGCGCGGTCGAGCTCGCCCAGCAGCGCGGGGATGCCGCCCGCGCGGTGGCAGTCCTCGACGTGGTACCTGGCGGTCGCGGGGGCCAGCTTGCACAGGCACGGCACCCGGCGCGACAGCTCGTCGATCTCCTTGAGGCCGAAGTCGACCCGCCCCTCGCGGGCGGCGGCCAGCAGGTGCAGGATCGTGTTGGTCGACCCGCCCATGGCGATGTCGAGGGCCATGGCGTTCTCGAACGCGTCGCGCGTGGCGATGTTGCGGGGCAGGACGGAGTCGTCGTCGCCGTCGTAGTAGCGGCGGGCGATCTCCACGACGGTGCGCCCGGCGTCCTCGTACAGGCGGCGGCGCTCGGTGTGGGTGGCCAGGACGGTGCCGTTGCCGGGCAGGGCCAGGCCGATCGCCTCGGTGAGGCAGTTCATGGAGTTGGCGGTGAACATGCCCGAGCACGACCCGCAGGTCGGGCAGGCACTCTCCTCCATGCGGGCCAGCGCGTCGTCGGAGACCGAGGAGTCGGCGGAGGCGATCATCGGGTCGATCAGGTCGAGCTTGTGGCCGCCCATGACGCCCTCGACCGGCTTGCCCGCCTCCATCGGCCCGCCGGAGACGAACACGGTGGGGATGTTCAGCCGCATCGCCGCGATCAGCATCCCCGGGGTGATCTTGTCGCAGTTGGAGACGCAGATCAGCGCGTCGGCGCAGTGCGCGTTGACCATGTACTCGACCGCGTCGGCGATCAGCTCGCGGGACGGCAGCGAGTACAGCATGCCGCCGTGGCCCATGGCGATGCCGTCGTCCACCGCGATCGTGTTGAACTCGCGCGGCACGCCCCCGGCCTCGCGGACGGCGCCGGCGACGATGTCGCCGACCTCGCGCAGATGGACGTGGCCGGGCACGAACTGGGTGAAGCTGTTGGCCACCGCGACGATCGGCTTGCCGAAGTCCTCCCTGGCCACGCCGGTGGCGCGCAGGAGCGCGCGGGCGCCCGCCATGTTGCGTCCGTGGGTGACCGTTCGTGACCTGAGCGGGGGCATGATGCTCCTCGGCGTGCTGACGTTCTGTGGTGGTGATCTTACGTCGCAGCGGCGGATCGCGCCCTGCCTGGGGGTCCGTGCCTCCCGTCCCTTCGGGGAGGCGGCCCGCCGGCCCGGCAGAGGTCCCCTGGGGGGTCGGCCTCTCGATGCTATCAACGCCGCTGGTGTGCGGGGCTGCCCCGGGGCGCCGAGAAGGCCGGACGAGAACACGGCGAGGGCGCCCCTGGAATCGGGGCGCCCTCGGAGCCGGAGCCCGGCGGCGGGCCCGCGGCCGAGCCGTCCGGCCGGACGTGTCCGGTCAGGCCGTCTCCTGCCGCTCGTCCTCCTCTTCGCGGTAGATCGGCGGCAGCGTCTCGCTGGCGACCTTGTAGATGCGCCGCACGTCGGTCTCGGTGAGGATCTTGGGGCGGCGGCGCAGGTAGCCGCGCGCCTGGTTGCCCGCGTAGACGTCGACGTCGCGCACCCGCATGACCTTCCACGGGATCGACGGCCCGTAGATGGCCACCGAGGGCTGCACGGGCACCTCGAAGCCCACCCGTTCGGACAGCATCCGGCTGGCCTGCTCGGCCTCCCAGCGCGCCTCGTCCAGGCGGTCCTTCTTGTTGAAGGGGCCGTGGAACAGCTTGAGGTGCGACATGGTCCGCACGGGCAGCCGCTTGTCCCACTTCTCCGAGTCGATGGCGTAGACGCCGCTCGGGCCGATGACCAGGTGGTCGATGCGGCCGTCGCTGACGCCGTCGGTGTCGCGCGGCACCGCCCGGGCGTGCAGCACCAGGTAGCCCTTCTTCTCCAGGGCGCGCAGCTGCCGCTCGGTGCGGCGCTCGGCCGCCGACGACTTCTGCCAGGCCGCCACGCTGGACGAGGTGCGGGCCCGGCGGACGACGTCGGCGATGACCGCCAGGATCGCGGCGGTGAGCCCGATGCGCAGGTCGAACACCACCGCGAAGACGATGCCCACCACGACCGCCACGCCCGCGCGCACCGCCCAGCGTCGGATCGTGGGGTCGTTCAGCAGCTCACCGTAGGTCTCGGGCCTCGGCGGCAGCCGGCCCGGCTTCTTGTCGGGCTCCGGGGAGGGCCGGCCGCGCGCCTCCTGGCCGTCGTCGCCCCGCTCCATGATCGCCATAGGTGACGCTCCGTATTCCCTTCGCGTCGGAAGCATGATCCTCCGTGCGCAGAGTAATCATTGTCGCCGTTCCGCGACTAGTCATGCCGGGTTAATACTTTTGTCGCCGCTTCAGGGCGATTCGCCGGTGCGTCACTCGGGTAGGACAACTTTCACCCCCTCTTCGCGGCGTGCCGTCCTTGTCATCTTTGATGCCGGCGGCCACGCCGTCTACCGTTCGACGGTGTGACACTTCCCCACGACCTCACCGTGCTGCGCCAGGCGGCGGCGATCCGGACCCGCGAGCTGTCCCCGCTGGAGCTGGCCGACCACTATCTGGACCGTATCGAGCGGCTGAACGCCCAGGTGGGCGCCTATGTGACGGTGGACGCCGAGTACGTGCGCGAGCAGGCGCGGGCGGCCGAGAAGCAGGTGCTGGAGGCCGCGGGCCCCGAGGAGCTGCCGCCGCTGCACGGGGTGCCGATCCCGATCAAGGACCTGAACATGGTGAAGGATGTCCGGGTCACCCTGGGATCGCAGGTTTTTTCCGATCTGGTGGGGTTTGCCGACGACAGTGTCGTGACACTCCTGAGGCAGGCCGGATGTGTCCTTCTCGGCAAGACCACAACACCCGAATTCGGCCTGCCCTGCTATACGGAAAGTGCCGTCGCGCCCCCCGCTCGCACCCCGTGGGACCTGGAACGGTCCGCGGGCGGCTCCAGCGGCGGCGCCGCCGCGGCGGTCGCCGCCGGCCTCGCCCCCGCCGCGCAGGGCAGCGACGGCGGCGGCTCGATCCGCATCCCCAGCAGCGTGTGCGGCCTGTTCGGCATCAAGCCGACCCGGGGCCGCGTCTCCCAGGGCCCGGTCGTCCCCGACCTGTTCGGGCTGTCGACCAACGGGCCGATCGCCCGGAGCGTCCGCGACGCGGCCGCGCTGCTGGACGCGATGGCCCGGCACATGCCCGGCGACCTGTACATGGCGCCGCCGCTGCCGGCGGGGGAGACCTTCCTCGGCTACGCCGGCCGCCCGCCGGGCCGGCTGCGCATCGCGCGCAGCGCCGAGCCGGCCGTCCCCGGCACCGAGGTGCACCCCGACTGCCTGGCCGCCTACGAGGAGGCGTCGGCGCTGCTGGAGGAGCTGGGGCACGAGGTGGTCGAGCTGCCCCGGGTGCTCGGCGCCGACCTGGTGCCGATCTTCGAGACGCTGTGGGGCGTCATGGCCACCCTCACGCCCGTCGAGCCCGACAAGGAGCACCTGCTGCAGCCGCTGACCCGCTGGCTGCGCGAACGCGGCAACGCCACCGGCGCGCCCCAGCTGTTCCACGCGCACGCCATGCTGCAGTCGGCGCTGCGCCGGGCGTTCCCCGTGATGAACGAGTTCGACGCGATCCTGCACCCGACCCTGGCCCAGCCGCCCCGTCCCCTGGGTTACTTCCACGACCAGGAGCCCGAGGAGAACTTCGCGCGGCAGAAGGCGTTCACCCCGTTCTGTGCCGTGTACAACGTGTCGGGGCAGCCCGCCGTCAACGTGCCGCTGCACTGGAACGCCGACGGCCTGCCCATCGGGGTGATGCTCGCCGGGCGCCTGGGCGGCGAGGGCACCCTCATCTCACTGTCGGCGCAGCTGGAGGAGGCCCGCCCCTGGATCGACCGCAAGCCGCCCATCTGGAAGGCCTGACTGCGTCCCGGCCCAGGGGGCATGTTCCCCCCTGTGGTGAACGAGCAGGTGAACGAGCGCGCGGTCGACGAGCAACTGCACAGGCTGGCCCAGGCCCACTGCGTCGCCAGCAGCTACAAGGACTGGCGAGAACGGGAAACCCCCGTTCCCAAGGAGACCCTGGTGGCGGTGCTGGCCGCCTTGGGCGTGGACGCCTCCACCCCCGGCGCGGTACGCGATGAGCTGGCACGGCTGGAGGAACAGCGGCGTCAACGGCTGCTTCCTCCCGTCGTGGCGTGCCGTCGCGTACCCGGCGCCGACCAGATCCGCGTGCCCTCGCAGACCGAGGTGTCGGTGGAACTGGCCGACGGCACGACCCTGACGCCGCCCCCCGCGTCCCCAACGGCCGAAGGCCACCTCGCCTACACACTGCCGTCTGAAACGCCGCTGGGGTGGCATCGTGTGCGCGCACGCAGGGGTTCGCAGGAGCAGGACGCCGCGTTGCTCGTCGCCCCAGACCGGCTGCGGACCCCCGAACGGGTGTGGGGGTTCACCGCCCAGCTCTACTCCGTACGGTCCCGGGCGTCCTGGGGGATGGGCGACCTGCACGACCTGGCGCAACTGGCGGCCTGGAGCGGCCGGGAGCTGGACGCGGGCTTCGTCCTGGTCAACCCCCTGCACGCGACCGAACCCACGCCGCCGATCAACCCATCCCCCTATTCGCCGATGAGCCGCCGTTTCGCCAGCCCCCTCTACCTGCGCGTGGAGGACGTGCCCGAGTACCGGGACCTGTCCGCGGACGACCGGGAGCGCATCGCCGCCCTGGCCGCCCCCCTGCGCCAAGACGAACGCCTCATCGACCGCGACGCGGTCTGGACGGCCAAACGCCAAGCCCTGGAAACCCTGTACCGCGTCCCTCGCACCCCGTCCAGGCAGCAGGCCTACGAGTCGTTCCGCCAACGTGAGGGCACGGCGCTGACCGCGTTCGCCACCTGGTGCGCCCTGGCCGAGGAGCACGGCAACGACTGGCGCCGCTGGCCGTCCGTCCTGCGGGACGCCGACAGCCCCGCCGTGGCACGCGAAGCCGAACGCCTGGCACCCTGCGTCGACTTCCACGCATGGCTCCAATGGCAGCTCGACGAACAGCTCACCGCCGTCCAGCGAACCGCAACCGCCTCAGGGATGCCCATCGGCATCATGCATGACCTGGCGGTGGGCGTGACCCACTCCAGCGCCGACGCCTGGGTGTACCGGGACGCCTTCGCGGAGGGCATGAGCGTGGGGGCGCCCCCCGACGAGTTCAACCAGCGCGGCCAGGACTGGGGCCAGCCCCCATGGCACCCCCAGCGCCTCGCCCAGGCCGAGTACGCCCCCTACAGGGACATGCTGGCGGCCTCCCTGCGGCGCGGGGGAGGGCTGCGCATCGACCACGCCATGCAGGTGTCGCGCCTGTGGTGGGTGCCCGAAGGCGGCTCACCCGCGGACGGCACGTACGTCGGCTACGACCGCAACGCGCTGCTGTCCTGCCTCACCTGGGAGGCCGCCCGCGCCGACGCCGTCATCGTCGGCGAGGACCTGGGCACCGTCGAACCCCAGGTACGCGAGGACCTCGCCGAACGCGGCGTCCTGGGCACGTCCCTGCTGTGGTTCGAACGCGACCGCGCCGGCAGGCCCAAACCCCCCGGGCAGTGGCGGGAACTGTCGCTGGCCACCGTCGGCACCCACGACATGCCGCCGATCACCGGGTTCCTGCATGGCGACCACGTCGCCCTGCGCGACCGCCTCGGGCTGCTCACCCGCCCCGCCGCCGACGAGGCCGCCGACCACCGGCGGCTGCTGGCCGGCTGGCTGGCCCTCCTGCACGCCGAGGGCCTGCTGGCCGACCCGCCCGACGCCCTGCTGCGCGCCGTGGCCCGGGGCGCGCACGACCACGACGAGGCCGCGGCGGCCGCCCTGCACGCCCTGCTGGCCCGCACCCCGGCCCGTCTCATCGGCGTGTCCCTCGCCGACGCGGTGGGCGAGCGCCGCACCCAGAACCAGCCCGGCACCAGCGACGAGTACCCCAACTGGCGCGTCCCCCTCGCCGGCGCCGACGGCCGTCCCGTCCCGCTCGACGACCTGCCCGCCGACCCGCGCGTCGCCGCCGCCGTGGCCCCGGTCAGGGCCGCGACGCGGACGCGGGCGTGACCACCGCCGTGACCACGCCCGCGTCCACCTGGGGATCAGGAGGCGGCGGCGTCCCTGGCCTGGGCGCGCAGGGCCCGGGCCACGCCGTCGCGGCCCTCCGACAGCAGCCGCACCAGCGCCGCGGGCGGCCGGTGCTCGGCGATGTAGGACTCGGTGCGGTCGATCGTCGCCTGCTCGATGATCAGGAACGGGTAGGCGACCTCGGCGAACGTCTGCGCCATGTCGCTGCTCCACTCCTGCCAGATCCGGCCGACCTCGGCGAAGTACCGGTCCGCGTACGGGCGCAGCAGCTCGGCCTGGTCCGGCTCGACGAAACCGCCCAGCGTGGCGCGGTACACCGCGTTCGGCAGCTTCCCGGAGGTGATCCGCTCCCAGGCGGCGGCCTTGGCCTCGGCGGTCGGCAGCGCGGCCCGGCAGGCGGCGGCGTTCCGCTCGCCCGCCGCGGTCGGGTCCCGCTTCAGCTCGGCGTCGATCTCGGCCTCGCCCGCCCGGCCCGTGACCACCAGGCGGCGCAGCAGCCCCCAGCGCAGGTCGGTGTCGACCGTCAGGCCCTCCAGCGACTGCGAGCCGTCCAGCAGGCCGGTGACGAACGCCAGGTGCTCGTCGGTCTCGGCGACGCCGCTGAACGCCTGGATGTAGGCGAGCTGGAAGTCCGAGCCCGCCTCGGCCTCGCGGGCCAGGTCGTACAGCGCGTCGGCCATCAGCCGCCGCCCCTCCGGCCGCCACGCCGGGTCGGCGTACTGCTGCAGCGCCGTGCGCGCCTGCCGCAGCAGCGTCTGCGTCACCGAGATGTCCGTCACGCCGCGGATCCCCGACAGGACGAGCCGGACGTAGTCGCGGGTGGCCATCTCGGCGTCCCGGGTCATGTCCCAGGCCGCCGACCAGCACAGCGCCCGCGGCAGGCCGTCCCTGATCTCCCCGATGGCCTCGATCAGCGTGCGCTGCGAGGTCTCGTCCAGCCGGATCTTGGCGTAGGTGAGGTCGTCGTCGTTGACCAGCACCAGATCGGGCCGCCGCTCGCCGACCAGCTCCGGCACGTCGGTGCGGTCGCCGACCACGTCCAGCTCCACCCGCCTGCGCCGGACGATCCCGTCGGGCGTGCGGTCGTAGAGACCGATCGCCACGCGGTGCGACCGCAGGGTCGGGTACTCGGCCTTGGCCTCCTGCCGGACGCTGAACGCGGTGAAGTTCCCCTCGCCGTCCACCTCGTAGACCGGACGCAGCGTGTTGACCCCCGCCGTCTCCAGCCACTCCTTCGACCACGACTTCAGGTCGCGGCCCGAGGTCTCCTCCAGGGCGTCCAGCAGGTCGCCCAGGACGGTGTTGCCCCACGCGTGCCGCTGGAAGTAGCGCCGCACGCCCTCCAGGAAGTTGTCGCGCCCCACGTACGCCACGAGCTGCTTGAGGACGCTGGCGCCCTTGGCGTAGGTGATCCCGTCGAAGTTGACCTCCACCGCGCGGATGTCGGGGATGTCGGCGGAGATCGGGTGGGTGGACGGGAGCTGGTCCTGCCGGTACGCCCACGCCTTCATCAGGTTGGCGAACGTCGTCCAGGACCCCGTCCACTTGGTGGCCTCGGCCTGGCACAGGACGCTCATGTACGTGGCGAACGACTCGTTCAGCCACAGGTCGTCCCACCAGCGCATGGTGACCAGGTCGCCGAACCACATGTGGGCCATCTCGTGCAGGATCGTCTCGGCGCGCCGCTCGTAGGCCGCGTCGGTCACCCGCGACCGGAAGACGTAGTCCTCCAGGAAGGTCACGCAGCCCGCGTTCTCCATGGCGCCGGCGTTGAACTCGGGCACGAACAGCTGGTCGTACTTGGCGAACGGGTACCGCCGGTCGAACACCTTCTCGAAGAAGGCGAAGCCCTGCCGGGTGACGTCGATGATCGCGTCCGCGTCCAGGTGCTCGGCCAGCGACGCCCGGCAGAACACCCCCAGCGGGATCACGCTGCCGTCCTCGCGCCGGTACTCGTCGCGCACCACGTGGTACGGCCCCGCCACCAGCGCGGTGATGTAGGTCGACACGCGCGGCGTCGGCGGGAAGTGCCAGCGCCCGCCCTCCTGGCCGTCGGGGGCCTCGTTGGTGACGACCTGCCAGCCCTCCGGAGCGATCACCGTCAGCTCGAAGGTCGCCTTCAGGTCCGGCTGGTCGAAGCAGGTGTACATGCGGTGCGCGTCGGCCGTCTCGAACTGCGTGTACAGGTACACGCTCTGGTCGACCGGGTCGACGAACCGGTGCAGGCCCTCGCCCGAGCGCGAGTAGGCGCAGTCGGCCACCACGCGCAGCTCGTTGCGCTCGGCCAGCGACGGCAGCGGCAGCCGGCCCTTGTCGGCGTCGTACGTCGCGGGGTCGAGAGACCGTCCGTTGAGCGTCGCCTCCCGCACGACGGCGCCGTGCAGGTCGACGAAGGTCGAGGCGCCCGGCTCGGCGCACCCGAACGATATGACGGTGGTGGACCCGAACCGCTGCTCATCCCTGGTGAGGTCCAGCTCGACCGTGTACGAGTCGACGCTGAGCAGCCGGGCCCGTTCCCGCGCCTCATCGCGCGTGAGGTTGCCTGCCACGTGCACTCCTTGGACGTCTTTGTATGTGGTTAGTCCATGTCTACCAACCGGCCGGGTCCCGGGTCCCCGCAGCACGGTCATCGGTTTCCCCGGGTTCGCCGGGGAATGGCCGCACGGGCCGCCGGGTTGGCCCGAATGACCCCTGAACCTCGCAGGCAGAGGAGGCCCGCCTTGTCGGAATCCGCCCGTACCCCGGTCGACTTCTGGTTCGACCCGCTGTGCCCGTGGGCGTGGATCACGTCCCGCTGGGTGCTGGAGGTGGCGAAGCACCGCCCGATCGAGCCGCGCTGGCACGTGATGAGCCTGTCCGTGCTCAACGAGGACAAGGACATCCCCGACGACTACCGGCGGATGCTGAAGGACGCCTGGGGCCCGGTGCGCGTGTGCATCGCCGCCGAGCAGAAGTACGGCGGCGAGGTCCTCGGCCGTCTCTACACCGAGCTGGGCACGCGCCGCCACCACGATCGGCGCAAGTTCGACCGGGAGATGCTGGAGGAGGCCCTGGCCGCGGCCGGCCTCGACCCCGCCCTGGCGGCCGCCGCCGAGTCCACCGAGTACGACGAGGCCCTGCGCGCCTCCCACAAGGACGGCATCGACCGCGTCGGCCAGGAGGTCGGCACACCGGTGATCGAGGTCGAGGGCTCGGCCTTCTTCGGCCCGGTCGTCACGCCGATTCCGCGCGGCGAGGACGCCGTCAGGCTGTGGGACGGGGTGCGCCTCGCCGCCTCCGTCGACGGCTTCTTCGAGTTGAAGCGCACCCGGACCCGGGACCCGATCTTCGACTGAGCACAGGCCGCTTCGACCGAGCACACGCCGCGGCCGCCGTCACCCGTCACTCACCGGCGGCGCCCAGGTAATTGCAAGCATCTTGCAGCTACCAGGAACGTGCATCACACTGTTCCTGCTGATTCGTACAGGTAGGTGGTGACATGCACGTACCGGACGGGTTCATCAACGCCCCGGTGTCCGTGGCGGCGGGAGTGGTGGCCGTCGGCGGGGTGGCGGTGGCGCTGCGCGGCGCCCGGCGTGAGCTGGACGACCGCACCGCGCCGCTGGCCGGGCTGACGGCCGCCTTCGTGTTCGCCGCGCAGATGCTCAACTTCCCGGTCGCCTCGGGCACCAGCGGGCATCTGCTCGGCGGGACGCTGGCGGCGATACTGGTCGGCCCCTACACGGCGGTGCTGTGCATGGCGGTGGTGCTGGGGATGCAGGCGCTGCTGTTCGCCGACGGCGGGCTCAGCGCGCTCGGCGTCAACATCACGATCATGGGGCTGGTCACGGTCGTCGTCGGGTACGGCACGTTCCGGCTGCTGCTGCGGGTGCTGCCCGCCACCCGTCCGGCGGTGACCGGCGCCGCGTTCGGGTCCGCGCTGGTCTCGGTGCCCGCCTCGGCCGCCGCGTTCACCCTGGTCTACGCGCTCGGCGGCACCACCGAGGTGCCGCTCGGCACGGTCGCGGGCGCCATGGTCGGCGTGCACGTGCTCATCGGCATCGGCGAGGCGCTGATCACCTCGCTGACCGTGTCCAGCGTGCTGGCGGTCCGTCCGGACCTGGTGTACGGGGCGCGCGGGCTGCTGCGCAGGCCGGAACTGCGCACGCGCGCCGCGTCGGGCGCCGGAGCCTGAGAGGCGGGGAGATCATGACCACCAAGCGTTTCTTCGTCGTCGCCCTGCTGGTGTCGCTCGTGCTGGCCGGGGGCGTCAGCTACTACGCCAGCAGCCGGCCCGACGGCCTGGAGAAGGTCGCCGCCGACAAGGGCTTCGACGCGGGGGAGAAGGACCACGCGCTCAAGGACTCCCCGCTGGGCGACTACGGCGTCAAGGGCGTGGACAACGCCCGGCTGTCGGGCGGGCTGGCCGGGGTGATCGGCGTGGGCGCCGTGCTGGTCGTGTCCGGCGGGCTGTTCTGGGCGGTGCGGCGCCGCCGGGCCCACGCGGACGCGGACGCCTAGATGGGCGCCGGCCACGCGCACCGCCTCTACCTGCCCGGGGCCTCGCCCGTGCACCGGCTGCCGCCGCAGTGCAAGCTCGTGGCGGTGCTGGTCTTCGTGCTGGCCGTGGTCGCCACGCCGCGCGAGCGGATCTGGGCGTTCGCCGGGTACGCGCTGCTGCTGGCGGCGGTCGCGGCGGTGGCGCGGGTGCCGTACGGGCTGGTGCTGCGGCGGACCCTGATCGAGCTGCCGTTCGTGGCGTTCGCCCTGCTCATGCCGTTCGTGGCGAGCGGGGAGCGGATCTCCTGGTTCGGGCTCTCGGTGAGCGAGGCGGGGCTGTGGGGCGCCTGGAACATCCTCGCCAAGGGCACCCTCGGGGTGGTCGCGTCCATCCTGCTGGCCGCCACCACCGAGCCGCGCCTGCTGCTGCTCGGCGTCGAGCGGCTGCGCATGCCGCAACTGATCGTCCAGATCGCGGCCTTCATGCTGCGGTACGCCGACGTGGTCACGGGGGAGCTGCGCCGGATGCGGATCGCGCGGGCCTCCCGCGGGTTCGAGGCGCGCGACCTGCGGGACGCGGGCGTGCTGGCGCGGTCCCTGGGGGCGCTGTTCCTGCGGTCGTACGAGCGCGGGGAACGCGTCCACCTGGCCATGGTCAGCCGCGGCTACGACGGCCGCATGCCGGCGCCGCAGGACGTCGGCGCCACCGCCGTCCAGTGGACGGCCGCCGCCGCGCTGCCGGTCGCCGCCGCCCTGATCGCCACGGCCGCCTGGATCACCCCATGACCTCGGAGCGTTCCATGACCACCTCGGACGAGCGGACGGCGACGGATCCCGCCGCGGAGCAGGACGACGCGGCGCCCCCCTCCCTGGAGGTACGGGGCCTGGCGTACGCCTACCCCGACGGCACGCAGGCCCTCTACGGCGTGGACGTCACCATCCGGCGCGGCGAACGCGTGGCCCTGCTGGGCCCCAACGGCGCGGGCAAGACCACGCTCGTCCTGCACCTCAACGGGATCCTGCACGGCGGCCTGGGGTCGGTGCGCGTCGCGGGCCTGGAGGTGGACGCCAAGGACAAACGGGCGCTGCGGGAGATCCGCCGCCGGGTCGGCATCGTCTTCCAGGACCCCGACGACCAGCTGTTCATGCCGACCGTCCGCGAGGACGTGGCGTTCGGCCCCGCCAACATGGGCCTGCGCGGCGATGAGCTGGACCGCCGCGTCCGGGACGCGCTGGAACGCGTCGGCATGCTCGAGGCCGCCGACCGGCCGCCGCAGCACCTGTCGTTCGGGCAGCGCCGCCGGGTCGCGGTGGCGACCGTCCTGGCGATGGAGCCGGAGATCCTGGTGCTGGACGAGCCGTCGTCCAACCTCGACCCGGCCAGCCGCCGCGAGCTGGCGGAGATCCTGCTGTCGCTGGACGTGACGGTGCTGATGGTCACCCACGACCTTCCGTACGCGGCCGAGCTGTGCCCGCGTTCGCTGATCCTGTCCGGCGGGATCATCGCCGCCGACGGCCCCACCCCGGACCTGCTGTCCGACGCGGGCCTGCTGGCCGCCCACCGCCTGGAACTGCCGTTCGGGTTCGATCCCGCGGCCATTCCCCGCTGACGCTCCCCCGGGACGTCCGCCCCACGGACCGCCGCCCGCGCGCCGGCGGTCCATTTCGGCGTTTTCCGCTTGGACGCACGGCGACGCGTCGTAGACTCGGTGTCACCTGAAAGTGGCAACGGTTTTCATTCCGATTCGGGGGTTTTCGTGAAGGTAGCCTTCGTCGGCAAGGGCGGCAGCGGCAAGACCACTCTGTCCTCGCTGTTCGTGCGGTTCCTGGCCGACCGCGGACTGCCCGTGGTGGCCGTCGACGCCGACATCAACCAGCACCTGGGCGTGGCGCTGGGCCTGGACGAGGGCCGGGCGGCCAAGATCCCGGCGATGGGCGACCACCTGCCGCGGATCAAGGAGTACCTGCGGGGCGCCAACCCGCGGATCTCCTCGGCGGCGGCGATGGTCAAGACGACCCCGCCCGGCGCCGGCTCACGGCTGCTGCGGCTGCGCGGCGACGACCCGATCCACGCGCTGGGCGAGGACGTCGACGGCGTCACATTGCTGGCCACCGGGCCGTTCAACGACGACGATCTCGGCGTGGCGTGCTACCACTCCAAGACCGGGGCGGTCGAGCTCTACCTCAACCACCTGGTCGACGGGCCCGGCGAGTACGTGGTCGTCGACATGACCGCGGGCGCCGACACCTTCGCCTCCGGGCTGTTCACCCGCTTCGACCTGATGTTCCTGGTCGCCGAGCCCACCCGCAAGGGCGTGGGCGTCTACCGCCAGTACACCGAGTACGCCCGCGACTACGACGTCGCCATCGCGGTCGTCGGCAACAAGGTGCAGGGCGACGACGACGTCGCCTACCTGCGCGAGCACGTCGGCGACGACCTGCTCACCTGGCTCGGCCAGTCCGCCGCCGTGCGCGCGCTCGAGCAGGGCCGCCACGGCGTTCCGCTGGAGGTCGGCAACGAGCGGGCCCTCGCCCGCATGCTCGCCGCCGTCGACGCCCGGGACAAGGACTGGGACAAGTACCAGCGCCAGGCCGTCGAGTTCCACGTCAAGAACGCCCGCAGCTGGGCCAACCGCGCCGTGGGCGAAGACCTGGAGGCCCAGGTCGACCCGGACTTCCGCCTGGCGCCCGCCCGCTAGCCCGCCGCCGTCCCCTCCGGGGCGGCCGACCTTGCTCGGGGGCGGGGTCCGCGGTGCCGCGCGGGCCTGCGAGAATCGGGCCCATGCGCGTGTTTCTTGGATGCGACCACGCCGGCTTCGAGCTGAAGGAGCACCTGGTCGCCTGGCTTTCGGCCAACGGTCACGAGCCCGTCGACTGCGGGGCGTTCGTCTACGACGCCGTCGACGACTATCCGCCGTTCGTGCTGAGGGCCGCCGAGCGCACCGCGGCGGAGCCGGGGACGCTGGGCATCGTCATCGGCGGCTCGGGCAACGGCGAGCAGATGGCCGCCAACAAGGTCAAGGGCGTGCGGGCGGCCCTGGTCTGGAACGACGACACCGCCCGGCTCGCCCGCGAGCACAACGACGCCAACGTGATCAGCATCGGCGCCCGCCAGCACGACCCGGAAACGGCCACCCGGTTCGTGC
This sequence comes from Actinomadura miaoliensis, assembly GCF_039536785.1. Classification (NCBI taxonomy): domain Bacteria; kingdom Bacillati; phylum Actinomycetota; class Actinomycetes; order Streptosporangiales; family Thermomonosporaceae; genus Actinomadura; species Actinomadura miaoliensis. The sequence goes on along the minus strand of NZ_BAAAZG010000039.1, from coordinate 72,735 downwards.
GCCTGTTCCTGGAGACGCCGTACTCGCAGGAGGAGAGGCACACCCGCCGGATCCGGATGATGAGCGACTACGAGCGCACCGGCGAGCTGCCGCCGATCTCCGTGGAGAGCTGACCCGGCCCGGGGGCGGCATCGCCGCCCCGCACGGCCAGGGCGCTCATTGGGGCCTGCGCACGCCGCCGCCGCGTTTACCGAGGCGGCGGCGTTCGTTCTTCGACGCTCGCGACCGCTTGGAGGCGTCCGCGGCGTCGGCCGCGCCTCCCGGGGCCGATGCCTGGTTCGGCGGGTTGGGCGGGTCCTCGTCGTCCGGCACGGGCCGGGACACGTCGCGTGCCCGCATCGCCGCGTCGACCGTGATCCGCATGCTGGGCTGGCCCACGTCCACCTCCTGGGGGTCGCGCGACGCGGAGGAGCCGCCGGCGAAGCCGTCTCTTCCGCGCCGCGGGGGGCGTGGGGGTCGTCCCCCACACAAAGCGGTTCGAGGTGGACACCATTGGACACCATGCGGCGGGGCGCTCGGCAAGACTCCGAGCCCGATGATCACCGAGCGTTACAGGTGGACATGTCGGGGCTGTCAAGTGCCAGTCTGGACCGTTGTAACAGGTCGTCCATGGCGCGGATGTCCGTCGGCACCGCCTGATGCCAGATACAGTGCCGGAGATGCTTCAACGTCTGGTCCACCTGCTTCCGCCGGGAGTCCGCGCCTTCCTGCGGCGGATTCCGCTGCTCGTGCGGATCTACGGGTGGCTGCGGCGGGGCAAGGCCGTCCGTGAACGCTACGTGTTCACGGCCCTGGCCGTGCTGGCGGTCGGGCTCGGCCTCGCGGCCACCGAGTCAAGGGCCTGGGCACCGCCCGCCGCCCTCGTCCTGACCGTGGTCGCCGGCGGGCTGCTGCTCAAGGTGCGCACCCTGGTCGCGCTGCTCGCGGTGGTCGTGGCCATGACCGCCTACAACGCCGTGGACGACCCGGCGGAGGTCGGTCCCGGCACGATCGCCACCCTGCTGATCACGGCGGTGCTGGCGCTCACCCTGGCCCGCACCCGCCAGCAGCTCGGCGTGCAGGGGCTGCGCGGCGACTCGATGCTGCTGGAGCTGCGCGACCGGCTGCGCCGCCAGGGCGAGCTGCCCGAGCTTCCGGGCGGCTGGGAGGCGCAGGTCGTGATGTTGCAGGCCGGCGGCTCGTCCTTCGGCGGCGACTTCGTGGTGTCCGCCCGCACGGGCGACACCCTGGAGGTGGCGCTGGTGGACGTGTCGGGCAAGGGCACCGACGCGGGCACACGGGCGCTGATGCTGTCCGGGGCCTTCGGGGGACTTCTTGGATCGGTCCAGCCGGACCGGTTCCTGCCCGCGTGCAACGACTACCTGCACCGCCAGCGCTGGGACGAGGGGTTCGTCACGGCCGTCCACCTGGTCCTCGACCTGTCCACCGGCGAGTACACCGTGGAGTCGGCCGGGCATCCCCCGGCCGTCCAGTTCGACTCCGGCACCGGCACCTGGCAGGTCAACGCCGCCAAGGGCGTGGTGCTGGGCGTCGTTCCCGACCTGCGCTGCGAGCCCGAGCAGGGCACGCTGCGCCCCGGCGACGCGCTGCTGCTCTACACCGACGGCCTGGTCGAGTCGCCGGGCCGCGATCTCGACGCGGGCATCGACCGGCTGCTGGGCGAGGCCGAGCGCCTGGTCCCGCAGGGCTTCCGCAAGGGGGCCAGAGAGCTGGTGCAGACGATGGCCGCCGCGCGGGACGACGACTGCGCGCTCGTCCTCATCTGGCGCAACTGAGCCCCGAGGCGCCCGCGTCCGCGCACGCGACTCCCAGGCGACCCCCGAGTCGCGGGCGTCCGAGCCTTTCACGCCTCCGTTCCCCCAAGCCGTTCCCGGCGTTCCCGCTGGTCAGGGGCGGCGCTGGTCGCGTTCGGCCGCACCCCGGCCCGCGCCGGTGCCCTTGGCCTTGAGGCCCTTGCCCTTGACGTTCCTGTTCGTGACGTCCGTGTCCGTGACGCGCGTGTCCTGGTCGCGCTCGGCGATCTTTCGGGGCGGTTTCGCCGGCCGGGCGGTCCTGAGCGCTTTGTGCGGGCGCTGCGTGGGCGTCCGCGCGACCTGCCGTCCGGTCGCGGGCGGGTCGGCGGGCGCGGGCCTGCCGGTCAGCGGCGCGCCGGGTGCGCGGGCGGGGGTGACGTCGCGGTCCTGGCCGCCCAAACCCATGATCAGCCCGCCGACCAGCACCGCCGCGACGGCGGCCCCCGCCCCGGCGAGGACGCGGACGCGGGCGGTCGACCGCGCGCCGACATGCCGGATCAGGCCGAACGCCTCGGTGTCGGGGCCCTCGTCGTCCTGGGCCGGACGCGGCCGCGGCGCTGCCACGGCCGCCCCGTTCACCGCGCGACGCGGCGGCGGCACGGGGGAGGACGCCCTGCTCGGACCCGGTTTGTCGGCGACAGGGGAGACGGGCGTGCCGGGCTGGCGGACGAGCGTGAGCATCAGGTCGGCGGTCGGCGGCCGCACGGCCGGGTCCTTGGCCAGCGCGGCGCGCACCACCGGCTCCAGGGCCGGGGGCAGCTCCGACAGGTCGGGCTCCTCGCGCATCACGCGCAGGGCGACCTCGGTCGGCTGGCCCTCGCCGAACGGCAGCCGGCCCGTCCCCGCGTAAACGATCAGGCAGCCCCAGGCGAACACGTCGGCGGCCGGCGTGGCGGCGCCGCCGGACAGCACCTCGGGCGCCATCCAGCCGGGCGTGCCGAGCACGGTGCCGCCGGTGGTGACCGTGGACGGGGAGTCCTGCGCGCGGGCGATGCCGAAGTCGATGACCCGGCAGCCGGACAGGGTGAGCATCACGTTGGCGGGCTTGAGATCGCGGTGCACCAGGCCCGCCGAGTGGATGGCGGCCAGCGCCGACGCCACGCCCACGGCCACGCCGTGCAGGTCGTCGGGCGGCAGCGGGCCGCCGGTGGTGATGCGGTGCTGCAGCGACATGCCGCCGACGTACTCGCTGACGATGTACGGGCGGCCCTCCTCCTCGCCGTGCGCCAGCACCCGCGCGGTGCAGAACGAGGCGACCCGTCCGGCCAGGACGGCCTCGTCGCGGAACCGGCGCCGGTAGGACGGCTGCGCGGACAGATGGGGATGAATGGTCTTGACCGCTACCCGCCGGTTGGAGTCCGGATCGCAGCCCAGGTAGACGGTCCCCATGCCGCCCGCGCCGATCCGGCCGAGCAGCGGATAGCCGCCCACCGCTCGGGGGTCGGCGGGCTCCAGGGGGCGTACGTCGTCGGGCGGGGAGCCGGTTGCGTGCGCTTCCATGCCGTACCTCGTGACCCCTTTCGACACCTGCATTCCGGCCTTCCCCGATCGCGTCCAAGTATGGTGCCGCATCCCCGATCGAGGGGGGACGTACGCGCAAACGTGGGAGGAAACGTGATCGTCACCTCGATGTAGCACTGAGTGCATGAACATCGGGCACAGTGGTTCGTGGATCGGCAACCGGCCGGCCTCGCCGGATCCTCCTCGGCGCGCGAGGCGCCGGTTGGCGGCACCGAAGGCGATGTCCGCGCGGACGGCACCCCAGGGGTGGGAGGTATCGTTCGCGCGGACATCGATCCGTTTCTCCCGTGTTCTCCCAGCTCAGATGCCGGACGGGGAACGCCGGGGCGCAAATCATGCAATACCCATTGACTTTGTAGGAAATCGGCGCCAGGATGACGGACGTGAGCTTCACGGTCATCGTCGGCAACCCCCGTCCCGCCTCCCGGACCGCGACCGCGGCGGCCGCCGCCGCCCGCGCCGTGGCCGAGGCGGCCGGGCTCCCCGACGCCCCCGACGTCGTCGACCTGTCGGCGCTCGGCCCCGCGCTGCTGGACCATCCCGCGCCGCCGGCCGTGACCGACGCGCTCGACCGCGTCCGCGCGTCCGATCTGCTGCTGGTCGCCAGCCCCACCTACAAGGGCACCTACACCGGGCTGCTCAAGGTCTTCCTCGACCTGCTGTCGCACCGGGCGCTGGCCGGCAAGGTGGCGCTGCCGCTGCTGGTGGTCGGCGCGCCGCAGCACGCGCTGGCCGTGGAGGTCCACCTTCGACCCCTGCTCGTCGAGCTGGGCGCGACGGTCCCGACACCGGGGCTGGCGCTGCCGGAGGAACGGCTCGTCGCTCCCGACGCCGTGCTGGCGGAGTGGGCCGGGCAGGTCGTCCCCGCCGTCCGGGGCGCTCCAGCGGCGGGGACTGTCCGGTGACCGGGGCGGTGTTGGCACGGCCCGTCCCGGTCACCGGCGACGTCCCCGCAGGTCACGGCGCATTCGCAGGCCGCGCAGAGGATGCCGTGCGGTCAGGTTTCGCCCCGCTGTCCCTCGGTTATAACCGGACCTGCTGATCGTTCGGTTTTCCCGTTTCGGCAGGCCCCCCGGCCCTCGGGAACCCGTCGACGCATCCAGTCGTAGGCGGTCGGGGACGGGAGGGCGCCGCGCATGCCACGTCGCCGACTGCGCTGCCCGCCCCCGTCGGAGTGGTCGCTGCGGATGCGGGTGACGGTCGCGGCGACCGTCATCATGGGCTGCCTGCTGTCGCTCGGCCTGGTCGGCTTCTACCTGGTCCTGCACTGGACCCTGCAGGACCAGGTGAGCCAGCGCGGGCGCGAGGCCCTCTACGACCTGGCCGCCATCGTCCGCCTGCACGACCCCCGGGGCGAGGACGTGCTGCGGACGCAGGTGGACGGGTTCATCCTGCTGCAGTCGGTGGACGACCAGGACCGGGTGCTGGCCGCCAGCGCGCCGCTGGCCGGGTACCCGCCGATCTCCCAGCTCCGTCCGTCCCGCCCCGGGGAGATCGTGAGCGAGCACCTGACCGTCCGCGGGGTCCGCAACAAGATCTACGTCTCGGCCACGCGGGTGCGGGCGCGCGCCGGATGGCGCACCGTCTACGCCGGGGCGCCCGAGTACAGCTACACCCCCGTCCAGCGGCTGCTCGCGGCGTCCCTGGGCGCGGGCGTCCCGCTGTCCATGCTGGTGATGGCCTGGCTCGTGTGGACCGCGGTGCGGCGGGCGCTGGCGCCGATGCGGACGATGAGCTCCGAGCTCGCCGCGATCAGCGGGGGCGAGCCGTACGGGCGGGTGTCGGTGCCGGGCGGGCACGACGAGATCGCCCAGCTGGGCGAGGAGATCAACCTGGCGCTGATGCGGCTGCAGCGGACGGTGGAGCGGCAGCGCGCGTTCACCGCCGACGTCTCGCACGAGCTGCGCAGCCCGCTGACCGGCCTGCGGGCACAGCTGGAGGACGCCCTGGAGCATCCCGAGGACGAGCAGTGGCCCGTGGTGGCGCGCGCCGCCCTGGACGACGCCGACCGGCTGCAGCGCATCGTCGCCGACCTGCTGCTCATGGCCCGCCTGGAGGCGGGCGTGCAGATCGAGCGGCGCCCGGTGGACCTGGGCGAGCTGGCCCGCGAGGAGCTGGCGCTGCGGCGCGGCGAGGTGCCCATCGAGCTGTCGGCGGAGCCGGGCGTGGTGGTGCTGGGCAGCCCCGACCACCTGCGCCGGCTGCTGGTCAACCTGCTGGACAACGCCGAGCACTACGCCCGCTCCCGGGTGTGGGTGCGGGTCCGCGCCCCCGAGCCGCGGGCCGCCGAGCTGGAGGTCCTCGACGACGGCCCCGGCATCGCCCCCGAGGACCGCGAGCGGGTGTTCCTGCGCTTCCAGCGGCTCGGCGGGACCCGGCGGCGCGAGCACGGCGGCACCGGCCTCGGCCTGCCGATCTCACGCGACATCGCCATCGTGCACGGCGGCAGCCTGCACGTGGTCGACAGCGAGCAGGGTGCCCGCCTCCTCCTCCGCCTTCCCCTGGCCCGTCCCCCCGACCGCTGACCCGTCCCATCCCGCCCCTGCGCGGACGCCCCCACGGCACACGCCACCCCCTCGCCTCACACGCTGATCATCCGCTGGACACACCGATCCCCGCGGCGCACGACGGGTGGCCGGGTGGGGGCGGGGGTTGACCGTCCCGCTACGCTTCGGGACATGAACGGCGGGCCGCGATCACGACCGTCCCGTTCCTCCGGCGCGGCCCCGGCCGAGCGGTCCTTCGGCGGCGCTCGGCGCGGCGTGCGGGCCGCGGCGCTGGTCGCCCACGTCCTCGATCCCGGCAGCTGGGTCTCCTGGGACCGGCCGCCGGCCGCCGTCGCCGAACCCGGCTCGCCCTACGCGCGGGAGCTGGCGGCGGCCCGCGAGCGCAGCGGCTGCGACGAGGCCGTCATCACCGGCGAGGGACGGCTGCGCGGACGGCGCGTGGCGTTCGTGGTGTCGGAGTTCGCCTTCCTCGCCGGGTCGATCGGCGTGGCCACCGCCGACCGGATCGTCGCCGCCGTGGAACGCGCGACCCGCGAACGGCTGCCGCTGCTGGCCGCGCCGTCGTCCGGCGGCACCCGCATGCAGGAGGGCACGGTCGCGTTCGTGCAGATGGCCCGGATCGCCGCCGCCGTCATGGCGCACCGCGCGGCCGGGCTGCCCTACCTGGTCTACCTGCGGCATCCCACCACCGGCGGGGTGCTGGCGTCCTGGGGGTCGCTCGGGCACGTCACCGCGGCCGAGCCGGGGGCGCTGATCGGCTTCCTCGGGCCGCGCGTCCACGAGGCGCTGCGCGGCGAGCCGTTCCCGGACGGCGTGCAGGTCGCCGAGAACCTGGCCGCCAAGGGCGTGGTGGACGCCGTCGTCGGCGTCGACGAGCTGGCCGAGAGCACCTCCCGCGCGCTGAACGTGCTGTGCGGCGCCCCCGCGCCGCGCACACCGCCGCCCGCCGCGGAGTCCCTGGCGACGTTCTTCGAGGAACCGCCGGACGTGCCCGCCTGGGAGTCGATCTCCCGGTCGCGGCGTCCGGAGCGGCCCGGCGTCCGCGACCTGCTGCGCCACGGCGCGTCCGACGTGACGCCGCTGTCCGGGACGGGCGCGGGCGAGGCCGATCCCGGGCTGCTGCTCGCGCTCGCCCGCTTCGGCTCGGCGCCGTGCGTGGTCGTGGGCCAGGACCGGCTCAGCCAGCGCTCCGGCCATCCGCTCGGGCCCGCCGGGCTGCGCGTCGCCCGGCGCGGCATGCGGCTGGCCGCCGAGCTGGGCCTGCCGCTGCTGACCGTGGTGGACACGCCCGGCGCGGTGCTGTCGGCCGAGGCGGAGGAACGCGGCCTGGCCGGGGAGATCGCCCGCTGCCTGGCCGAGCTGATCACGCTCGCCGCGCCGACGCTGTGCCTGCTGCTCGGCGAGGGCACCGGGGGAGCGGCGCTGGCGCTGCTGCCCGCCGACCGGGTGCTGTGCGCCCGGCACGCCTGGCTGTCGCCGCTGCCGCCCGAGGGCGCCTCGGCGATCGTGCACCGCACCACCGCCCGGGCAGCCGAGATGGCCACGGCCCAGGGCGTGCGTTCCGGCGACCTGCTGCGCGACGGTGTCGTCGACGCGGTCATCGCCGAGCGTCCCGACGCCGCCGACGAACCCGGCGCGTTCTGCGCCCGCCTCGCCGTCGTCCTCGAACACGAGCTGGCGAGCCTGCCCGCCGTCGACCACTCCGCCCGCGCGGCCCGTCACCGCCGGCTCGGCCGGACGGGCTGACCGCCGCGGACCGCGTCGCGGTGCTCAGACCTCCTCGTACTCGCGCTCCTCGGCGCGCTCACCCTCGCGGCGCGGCTCCTCGGGGGCCGGCTTCTCCTCGCCGCCCTCTTCGGCGACCGCGTCCTCGTGACTCACGACGACCTCGCTGTCGCGGATCTCGCCGCGCCATCCGTGGAGTTCTTCGGGGTGGGTGATGACGTGGGTCATGAGGTGGCGCCGGAAGTGTTTGAGTTCGAGTCGTACGCGGCGTCCCTGGGCGCGCCAGATGTTGGCGGTCTTCTCGAAGAATCCTTTGGGGTGGTATTCGAGGGAGAGCAGGACGCGGGTCATGTCGGGTGTGAGTTCGTGGAAGGAGACGCTGCCGTCGACGTGGCCTTTGGCGCCTTTGGACTGCCAGACGATCTGTTCGTCGGGGATCTGCTGGGTGATGGTGGATTCCCAGCTTCGGGTGGACCAGAAGATTTGGGCGGTCCAGTTGAGTTTCTCGTCGGTCTCCTGGTTGACGCTGATGACCTTCTTCATGAAGGAGGGGAAGTCCTGGAACTGGGTCCACTGGTCGTAGACCATCCGGCGGGGCGCGCCGATGTCGATGTGCTCGACGATGTTGGTGACCTTGATCTTCTTGCCGCCGCCGCGTCCGCCGCGTCCCATGACCTTGCCGAGCAGGCCCTTGAGCCGGCCGGGGCCCTTGCCCTCCTTCTTCTCGCCGCGGGCCGCCTCCGGCTCGCCCTCCGCCGCCTTCTCGGTCTCGGCCGGGGCCTCGGTCGTGACCCCGGAGACCGCGGACTTGGCCGCGGACACCGCCGACTTCGCCACGGAACCGGCCGCGCCCGCCGGGCTCTCCTCCTTCTCGCGCTGGCTGAGGCGGCCGATCACCCGCGCGGCCGCGATCGCGGCACCGACCCCGAGCAGCGCCCCGCCGGCCGCGCCCGTGGTGCGGTTGATGGGGATCGGGATCTTTTTCCCGCCCGCGGTCAGGATGTCGGTGACCTGGTCGACCGGCGACCGCTTGCCGCCGACCGGCAGCCGTTTGGCGAGCCGTCCCATCACCAGCCGGCTCGTCCCCTTGGGCAGTTTCATGATGCGTAGACCTCCGCCTAACTCGATGCCTGCGGGATTCTCTGTGCGCCGCTCCGGCGCTCGCCGACGACCTGGCCGCCGCGGATCTCGCCGCGCCATCCGTGGAGTTCTTCGGGGTGGGTGATGACGTGGGTCATGAGGTGGCGCCGGAAGTGTTTGAGTTCGAGTCGTACGCGGCGTCCCTGGGCGCGCCAGATGTTGGCGGTCTTCTCGAAGAATCCTTTGGGGTGGTATTCGAGGGAGAGCAGGACGCGGGTCATGTCGGGTGTGAGTTCGTGGAAGGAGACGCTGCCGTCGACGTGGCCTTTAGCGCCTTTGGACTGCCAGACGATCTGTTCGTCGGGGATCTGCTGGGTGATGGTGGATTCCCAGCTTCGGGTGGACCAGAAGATCTGGGCGGTCCAGTTGAGTTTCTCGTCGGTCTCCTGGTTGACGCTGATGACCTTCTTCATGAAGGACGGGAAGTCCTGGAACTGGGTCCACTGGTCGTAGACCATCCGGCGGGGCGCGCCGATGTCGATGTGCTCGACGATGTTGATCGTCTTCCCCTTTCGGCCGCCGCCGAAGATCCCCTTGAGCGTCTCCTTGAACACGGTCCACACCGCGCTCATCACGGCGCGCGCCGGTGACTTGCCCTCGGCCAGCGCACGCGCACCGGCCAGCGCGCCCTTCAGCACCGGGCCGCCCTGCTCGGCCCTCGCCGTGAGTTTCCGCACGGTGCGGTCGACCTGGGCGTCCAGCCGCGTGGTCAGCGCCCGCGTCAGCCGCCGTCCCGGCTCCACCCGGCGGAGCGCCGCCCCGGCGGCGCGGGCGCCGAGGTAGGCCGCGACCCCCGCGACCAGTCCCGTCCGAAACTTCATGCGTCCTGCACCTCGCCTAAACACCGGCTTGTGCCCGCACTACCCCCGACATATAGGGCGAAACAACAACTTCACGTACAGAATTAGACACATTCCGTTTTCGGGCTGCGGAGGCAAATTCCGCCCAAAGAATCGTCTGCGGAAAGGTCAGCTTCGGGTGGCGCGGGGCTCGCGGCCGGCCGGTTCGGCGGCCCGCGGCCCGGGCCGGCCGAGCGGACCGACATGCCGCAGGAGCACGACCGACAGCACGAGCAGCAGGACGGTCAGGGCCGCGCCGACCAGCGCCGCGACGTGAAAGCCCGCGGTGAAGGCCGCACGGACGACCGCCGTCAGCTCCGCTCCGGCGCGTTCGGCGAGGACCGCCCCGCCGATGCTGCCCGCCGCCTCGTCCACCACGTGGGCGGGCACGCCCGCGGGCGCCTCGGCGCGGACGTGCCCGCGGTACACGGCGGCCATGACGCTCCCGGTCGCCGCGATCCCGAAGGCCAGGCCCAGTTCGTAGGCGGTCTGCCCGATCGAGGCCGCCTGGCCGGCCTTGGCCGGGGGCGCGGCCCCCACGGCGATGTCGGTGCCGAGCACGGTGATCGGCGCCAGGCCGACCATCATGACCGTCGTGGTGAGGGCCGCCAGGACGACGCCCGAACCGTCGGCGGGCAGCGCCAGCATCCCCAGGAACGCGATGATCGCCGGGACCGCCGCCACCGCCACCACGTACGCGGGCCGCATCCGCCGTGCCAGCACGGGGGTGGCCTGCGACCCGACCGCCAGGCCGATCGCGGGCAGCACCGTCAGCAGCCCCGCCCGCGCCGACGGCACGTCCGCCACGAGCCGCAGGTACTGCGGCGCCAGGTACTCCACGCTGTTCATCGCCGCCAGCCCCACGAACAGCAGCAGCAGCGCCGCGCCGAACGTCCGGTCGGCGAACAGCCGCAGGTCGATCAGCGGGTTGGGGACGCGGCGCTGACGGCGCACGAACGCCGTCCCGGACGCCGCCGCCACCGCCAGCGCGGCCACCGGCACCGCGCCCGGACCGTCCTCGCCCAGGCTCTTGATCGCGTAGACGAACGGCAGCAGCGTCCCCAGCAGCAGCGGCATGCCCGCCACGTCCAGCCGCGGCGCGTGCGGGTCGGCGTGCTCGGGCACGGTCAGCGGGGTCACCACCAGCGTGGCCGCCATGACCGGCACGCCGAGCAGGAACACCGACCCCCACCAGAAGTACTCCAGCATGATCCCGCTGACCGCCGGTCCGACGGCGATGCCGGACGACAGCGCGGTCACCCACAGCGCGATCGCCCGGGCCCGCCGCCGCGGATCGGTGAACATGTTCGAGATCAGCGCCAGCGTGGAGGGGACGATCGCCGCGCTCGCCGCCCCCAGCATCGCCCGGCCGGCGATGAGCACCTCGGGACTCGGCGCATACGCGGCCACCAGCGACGCGACCATGAACAGGGCCACGCCGAGCAGCAGCAGCCGGCGCCGTCCGAACCGGTCGCCGAGGTTGCCCGCCAGCACCAGCAGGCTCGCCACCACCAGCCCGTAGACGTCGTTGATCCACAGCAGCTGGGTGCTGGTGGGTGCCAGGTCGGCCGTCAGCGGCGGGGTGGCCAGCCACAGCACGCCGAGGTCGACGGTGAGCAGGAAGGTGGGCAGGAGCAGGAAGACCAGGCCCAGCGCACGGCGCCGGGCGCCCCTCGAAACGCGCGCGTTCATGGTCGCCAGCCAACCGGCGGCGGGCCGCCGGGGCCATGGACGGGCGTCCGGGAGGGATGTCCGATCGTCTCGACCGCAGCGCTGGCTATCGTGGCGGCGTGGATCCGTTCGACGACCTGTTGCGAGGCGTGCGCGGGGAAGGGGTCGTGTTCGGCGCGTCCGCGCTGACACCGCCGTGGGGGCTGCGCTTTCCCGACTGCCCGTCGCTGACCCTGTGCGCTCCGCTGCGCGGCCAAGGCTGGCTGGTGCAGGGCAACCGGGCGCGTCCCCTGCGGGTCGGCGAGGCGGCGGTCGTGCGCGGCACCGAGCCGTTCGTGTTCGCCGACACCGCCACGCCCCGCGCGACCCGCGACGTCACCTGCGGCGGCCCCCTGGGCGACCTGTCCGGCGACACCGTGCTGATGGTGGGGGCCTACGAGGCCAAGGGCGAGGTGGCGCGGCGCCTGGTGCGGTTGCTGCCGCCGCTGCTGGTGGTGGCGGACGCCGAGGACTGCACCCCCATGCGCGACTACCTGACGGCGCAGCTCGCGCCCGGCCGTCCGGGCCGCCAGATCGTCCTGGACCGCCTGCTCGACTGGCTGCTGGTGTGCACGCTGCGCGACTGGTTCGACCAGCCCGGCGTGACGCTGCCGGGCTGGTACGCGGCACTGGGCGACGACGCGGTGGGCCCGGCGCTGCGCGCGATCCACGACGAGCCGTCCCGGCCGTGGACGCTGGCGTCGCTGGCCGCCGTGGCGGGCGTCTCGCGCAGCACGCTGGCCCGCCGGTTCACCGACCTGGTGGGCGAGCCGCCGCTGGCGTACCTGACGTCGTGGCGGATGGCGCTGGCCGCCGACATGCTCGCCGACCCCGCCGCGACGGTCGCGTCCGTGGCGCGGCGCGTCGGCTACTCCGACGCCTTCGGTTTCAGTTCGGCGTTCAAACGCACCTACGGAACGAGCCCCAGCGCCTACCGGCGGGGCGCCGCGCCCGCCGACCACGCCGAGGCCGCCGGCTCACGCTGACGCGGCGGGCGGCGCCGACGGCGGGCCGCCCGCCGGGCACGGTCACAGCGGCAGGCCGGTCAGCACCATGACCTTCTCTTCGGTGTAGTCGGTCATGGCCGACCGCAGGCCCTCGCGGCCCACCCCCGAGTCCTTGACGCCCCCGTACGGCATCTGGTCGGCCCGGTAGGACGGCACGTCGCCGATGACCACGCCGCCGACCTCCAGCTCGCGGTGCGCGCGGAAGGCGATGTCCAGGTTGCGGGTGAACACGCCCGCCTGCAGCCCGAACGCCGAGTCGTTCACCAGTTTGAACGCCTCGTCGACCCCGTCCACGGCCTGCACCAGCAGCACCGGCCCGAACACCTCCTCGCGGGCCACCTTCGCGTCCGCAGGCACGTCGGCCAGCACGGTGGGGGCGTAGGTGGCGCCCTCCCGGGTGCCGCCGGCAAGCACGCGGGCGCCCGCGGCGACCGCCTCGTCCACCCAGCCCTCCACGCGCCGCGCGGCGTCCTCGCTGACCAGCGGCCCGACCTGGGTCCCGTCGTCCCACGGGTCGCCGGTGACCAGGCCGTCGACGGCGGCCACCAGCCTGGGCAGGAACTCGTCCTGCACCGACCGGTCGACGTACACGCGCTGGACGGCTATGCAGCTCTGTCCCGCCTGGTAGTTGGAGAACAGGGCGATGCGGGACGCGGCCCAGTCCAGGTCGGCGTCCGGCAGCACCACCGCGGCGCCGTTGCCGCCGAGTTCGAGCGTGACGTGCTTGCGCGGCACCCGGTCGCGGATCGACCAGCCGACCGGAACCGACCCGGTGAACGACACGATCGGCAGCCGCGGGTCGTCGACCAGGTCGCCGGCGCGGTCGTTGGGCACCGGCAGGACGGAGAACATCCCGGCGGGCAGGTCGGTCTCGGCCAGCAGTTCGCCGAGCAGCAGCGCCGACAGCGGGGTGGCCGGGGCGGGCTTGACCACGATCGGCGTGCCCACCGCGATCGCCGGGGCGATCTTGTGCGCGGTCAGGTTGAGGGGGAAGTTGAACGGCGCGATGCCCAGCACGGGCCCGCGCGGCACCCGGGAGATGTAGGCCATCCGGCCGGCCGCGGCGGGGTCGGTGTCCAGTCGCTGGGTGGTGCCGCTCCAGCGGCGGGTCTCCTCGGCGGCGAACCGGAACGTCGACACCGCCCGCGCCACCTCGGTCCGCGCCCACATCAGCGGCTTGCCGTTCTCGCCGGTGATCAGCCGGGCGATCTCGTCGGCGCGCTCGGCCAGCCGCCGCGACACGTGCGCCAGGGCCTCGGCCCGCACGTGCAGCGGCAGCGCCGCGGCCGCCGCCCGCACCGCGTCGGCCGCGGCGACCGCCTCCTCGACCTGCGCCGGCGTCGGGACGGCGGCGGTGCCCACCACGCGCCCGTCGTAGGGGTGGGTAACGGTCAGCTCGTCGTCACCGGTCGCGGGCCGACCGGCCAGCCAGAATGGGGTCACGTTCATGTCCTCACGCTATCCGCGCGGGCTCTGCCGGGCAGTCTCCGGCGCGTCCAATCGGCGCCGCCGCGCTGGCCGTCATGGCGAGGCGTCCTCCGGGGGACGCGACGCGTCGGCCGTGACGGCCAGGGCGACCCACAGCTCGGCGCGGACGGCCGGGTCGTCCAGGTCGCGGCCGATCAGCTCGGCCGCCCTGCGCATGCGGCTGCGCAGGGTGTGCCGGTGGACGCCGAGCGCGCGCGCCGCCGCCTCGCCCTGCCCGTTCGCCTCCAGGTAGGCGCGCAGCGACGGGACGAGCGCCGGGTCGGCCTCGCGCAGGGGAGCCAGCAGCGCCTCCGCGAAGCCGCGCGCGACGTCCGGGTCGAGCAGGCCGAGCAGGCCCTGCCCCGGCAGGTCGCGGTGCCGCAGGGCGGCCGAGGGGCCGGCGCGGCGGGCGGCGGCGAGGGCGCGTTCGGCCTGCCGGAGCGCCCGCCGCAGGTCGTCCACGCCGACGGGGTCGCTGGCGCCGACCGGGCCGCCCGCCTGCGCCAGCACCATGACCTGCTCGGCCAGCGCCTCCGGGACGATCACCGCGCAGGCGCCGCCGGGACGCGGGACGGCCAGGCAGCGGCCGGCGGCCGGGTCGGCCTCCAGCGCGTCGAGCACCGCCGTGCCGCCCGCGCAGACCAGCACCCGCAGCGGCGGATCGGGCACCGCCCGGCCCTGCGGCGGCAGGCCCAGCAGCAGCGCGCCCAGCGCGGCGCGCAGCTCGCGCCCGGCGCGCGGCGTCTCCGACTGCAGCGTCAGCAGCGCCACGGCCGCCCCGACGATCGTGTGCGCGACGTGCGGCAGCGGCGCCTCCGTGCCGACGGCCAGGAACGCGCGCGGCCTGGTGCGTCCCAGCCCGCCGACGCCCTGCACGACCACGTGCCCGTCCTGTCCGGACGAGGCGACGCTGACCGCGGGCGCGGCGCGTGCGTGCCGCAGGCGGTCCAGGTCGGGGACGAGACCGGCGGCGCGGCGCCGTGCGCGGGCCGGTTCGGCGTGCCGGACGGTGCCGTCGGCGTCCAGCAGCAGCGCCCACCCGCCGAGCGTGCGCGCCAGCGTCGCGATCAGCGGCCCCGGCCCCCTGAGCGCGGCGCGCGTCAGCTCGCGCTGGGCCTGGAACGCGCGGGTGACGTCCTCGTACCACTCGGCGGCCAGCATCCGCGACACCGCCTTGCCGACGGCGATGAACGGCACCGGGCGCGGCACCTCCAGCAACGTCAGCCCCTGCTCGCGGGCCGCGTCGACCAGCTCCGGCGGAGTCCGCGGGTGGCTGACGCCGACGCCGAAGCCCAGCCCCGCGACACCGCGCGCGACCAGCCGCGCCACGTACGGGGCGGCGTTCTCGGCGGTGACGCGCATGCCCGTGGTCAGCAGCAGCTCGCCGCCCTCCAGGAACGGCGTCGGGTCCTCCAGCTCGCTGACCGCCACCCACCGGACCGGCGCGTCCAGCGGCCCGCCGGTCAGCGGCCGCAGTCCGATGTGCGGCAGCGCCGCCACGGCGCCGAGCGTGGGTGGCATGGGCGGCTCCGAGATGTCCAGCGGGGCGGGTCATTTTCGCCGCCGCGTACTGTTCAGCGTAGGGGCCGGGCGGCTTATGTTCACCCCATGACCAGCCACATCACCGACGCTCCGGCGGTCGCCCTGCCGGACGTGGCCGCCGCCCGCCTGCCGCAGGAACGCCGTGTCGTCACCGAGATCCCCGGCCCGCGCTCGCGGGAGCTGCAGGCGCGCCGCGCCGCCGCCGTGCCGCCGGGCGTCGGCAGCGTCCTGCCGGTGTACGTCACCGACGCCGGCGGCGGGGTCGTGGTCGACGCCGACGGCAACTCGCTGATCGACTTCGGCTCGGGCATCGCGGTCACCAGCGTCGGCAACGCCAACCCGCGCGTGGCCGAGCGGGTGCGTGCCCAGGCGGAGCGCTTCACCCACACCTGCTTCATGGTCACGCCGTACGAGTCGTACGTCGCGGTGTGCGAGGCCCTCAACCGGCTGACCCCCGGCGACCACGACAAACGCTCGTTCCTGGTCAACAGCGGCGCCGAGGCCGTGGAGAACGCCGTGAAGATCGCCCGGTACGCCACCGGGCGGCAGGCGGTGGTGGTGTTCGACCACGGCTACCACGGCCGGACCCTGCTGACGATGACGCTGACGGCCAAGAACATGCCCTACAAGCAGGGCTTCGGGCCGTACGCGCCGGAGGTCTACCGGATGCCGCTGGCCTACCCCTACCGCTGGCCCACCGGCCCGGAGAACTGCGGTCCCGAGGCGGCGGCGCAGGTCGCCGACCAGATCAGCGCGCAGATCGGCGCGTCCAACGTGGCGGCCGTGGTGATCGAGCCGATCCAGGGCGAGGGCGGCTTCATCGTCCCCGCGCCCGGTTTCCTGCCCGCGCTGGCCGAGTTCTGCCGCGCCAACGGCATCCTGCTGATCGCCGACGAGGTGCAGACCGGGTTCGCCCGCACCGGCGCCATGTTCGCCTGCGAGCACGAGGGCGTCGTCCCCGACCTGGTCACCACGGCCAAGGGCATCGCGGGCGGGCTGCCGCTGGCGGGCGTCACCGGACGCGCCGAGATCATGGACAGGGTGCACGGCGGCGGCCTCGGCGGCACCTTCGGCGGCAACCCGCTGGCGTGCGAGGCGGCGCTGGCCGTCCTGGAGGAGATCGAGACCGGCGGCCTGGTCGACCGCGCCCGCCGGATCGGCGAGATCATGCTGCCCCGGCTGCGCGCGCAGGCCGCCCGGCACGACGTCGTCGGCGACGTGCGCGGACGCGGCGCCATGCTCGCGATCGAGCTGGTGAAGGGCGGCGGCTCCACCGAGCCCGACCCCGTGCTGACCGCCGAGATCGCCCGCCGCTGCCACGCCGCCGGGCTGCTCGTCCTCACCTGCGGCACCTACGGCAACGTGCTGCGGTTCCTGCCCCCGCTGGTGATCCCCGAGCACCTGCTGCGGGAGGGCCTGGACATCCTGGAGCGGGCGTTCGACGGCTAACGCGCCGACGCCACGGCCTCCGGCCGCAGACCGTACAGCCCAGCCAGCAGCTCGTAGGAGCGCAGGCGGTCGGCGTGGTCGTACACCATCGTGGTGACCATGACCTCGTCGGCCGCCGTCTGCTCGACCAGCGCGTCCATCTGCCGGCGCACCGTGTCCGGGCCGCCGACGACCTGCGAGTCCATCCGCGCCTGGATGATCTCCCGCTCCAGCGGCGTGTACGGGTGCGCCGCCGTCTCCGCCGGGGTGGGCAGCGGCCCGGGGCGCCCCTGCCGCAGCCGCAGGAACGACAGCGCCTGCGGGGCGGCCAGCTCACGGGCGCGCTCGTCGCTCTCCGCGGCGGTCACCGACACCGCGATCATCGCGTACGGCCGCTCCAGCGCCGGCGACGGGCGGAACGACTCGCGGTAGACGTGCAGCGCGGGCAGCGTGTTCTCGGCGCTGAAGTGGTGGGCGAACGCGAACGGCAGCCCCAGCAGCCCCGCCAGCCGGGCGCTGTACCCGCTGGAACCCAGCAGCCACACGGGCGGCTCGTTGCCCGCCGCCGGGGTGACGGTGCTCTCGGGGTGGAAGTAGCCGCGCAGCTCGGCGACCTGCTCGGGGAAGTCGTCCACCGACAGCGCGTCGGGGGAGCGGCGCAGCGCGCGGGCCGTGGCCTGGTCGGTGCCGGGCGCCCGGCCGAGGCCGAGGTCGATGCGTCCGGGGTACAGGGCCTCGAGCGTCCCGAACTGCTCGGCGACCACCATCGGCGCGTGGTTGGGCAGCATGATCCCGCCCGAGCCGACCCGCATCCGCTCGGTCGCCGCCGCCACCTGCCCGATCAGCACCGCCGTCGCCGAGCTGGCGATGCCGGGCATGGCGTGGTGCTCGGCCAGCCAGTACCGGCGGTAGCCGAGCGCCTCGGCGTGCCGGGCCAGGTTGAGGGTGTTGCGCAGCGCCTGCGCGGACGTGGAGCCGCTGGCGACGGGAGCCAGGTCGAGGACCGAGAACGGAGGCACACTCATGATCGGTGCTAACCGGCGAGGGCCTCGTCCTCTTCCCGCCGCGTCCGCTCAGGCGACCGCCAGGTAGATCCCGACCCCGATCACGACCGGCACCAGCGGCAGCACCGACACGCTCAGCCACGACCACGTCACCATGTGGCGTGCGCGCTCGGGGTTCTCGGCGAACCGCTCCTCGGCCCGCGTGTAGAGGACGGCGCCGACGAACAGCAGCGGCAGGAACGCCAGCATCGCCCACAGGCCGAGCACGAACGCGAGGACCTGCCCGCCGCGCGTGTACGTCCCGTCCGGCCCGATCCCGAACCCGAGCCGCGGGGAGGCGGCAGTAGCCATGACGACCGTCCGATCACATAGGCGGATGTGACCGAGATCATACGCCCCTAGCAAACGCTCGGCCAAGGCCCCGCCGCCGCGGCGACGGGACCCCGGCCGAGCGAACGCCGATCAGTGCATCCGCAGCCCGATCAGGACGGGGTCGTGGTCGGACGCGCGGAACGCGTCCGGCCTGTAGAGGGACGGCGGGTTGTACTCGGTGTTGTAGTCGAGAATGGTCGGCTCGTCGGAGTTGATGTGCCAGATCGTGGCGCCGGTGACCCGCTTGGCCAGGGACCTGGCCGCCAGCACGTGGTCGAGTTCGCCGGCCTGGCCGTCGAAGACGTAGCTGTAGCGGCCCGCCGCCGGGACGAAGCGCTCGGTCTGGCTCGCCAGCCCGGCGGCCCGCAGCGTCTTGATCGGGTCCTCTTCGCCGTAGGAGTTCAGGTCGCCGATCACCAGCGGGTGCGGGACGGATCCGGCCAGCGCGGCCACCGCCTGCGCCTGCCGGACGCGCCGGGCGTTCCAGCAGCCCTGCCCGTCGCCCTGGTCGGCGTCGGGCCCGGTGGCGTCACCGCAGCTCTTGGACTTGAAGTGGTTGACGATCACGGTGAACGGCTCGCCGCCCCCCACGCGCCGGAAGGTCTGCGCCAGCGGGGGCCGCTCGAACACCGCGTCCTCGGACGAGACGGCCTGGCCCACCGGGCGGACCTTGGCGGGACGGTAGATCAGCGCCACGTGGATGGCGTCGGTGCCCGGGTCGGGGTTGCGGACCCAGGCGTAGGTGCCCGCCCCGACGGCCGCGTTCAGCCGGTCCACCAAGGCCTTGACGGCGGTGTCGCCGTTGTTCTCGACCTCCATCAGCCCGACCACGTCGGCGTCCAGGCCCTTGAGCGCGGCGACCAGCTTGGTGAGCTGGCGCTCCTGTTCCTGCGCGGTGTCGGCGCCGCGCTGGTCGAGCGTGGTGAACCAGTTGAGGGTGTTGAACGAGGCCACCTTGACGTTGGCGGCGCCGACCGGGGCCGGGGCGGCCGGGCGCGGGTTGTCGCGGCGGAAGGCCACGGGCCGCGTCGGCTGGAGCCGGTACTTGCTGAAACCGTAGGTCAGCACGCCGGTCAGCCCGGTGACGGTGTCGCCGAGCCGCAGCGCCTCCGGCGAGGTGAACGGAACCGCCGGGGGGTTCTGGACGTTCGAGCCGTCGTCGATCAGCAGGCGCCGCCGGTCGTTGCCGGCCTGTGTCACGCCCGGCCGGTCGGTCGGCTGGTACAGGCGCCCGCCCGCCGAGACCGTCACCTCGCCGTAGCGGCCGAGCTGGTAGTGCTCGGTGGCGGTGAGCTTCTCGGGGAACGTGACGAGCATGTTCTCCAGGTGCTCCAGCTTCGTCCCGTCGCCCCGCGCCAGGTCGTAGGCGGTGGGCTCGACGGTCCCGGTGCCGCACACGTCCACGGAGGTGACGGGCGACAGCTCGGTCAGCCCGTTGAACTCGACGGCCCTGCCGGTGACGAACACGCGGTCGCCGACCTTCACGTCCGTCACGGACGTGCCCGCGTAGGCGAACAGGCCCTCGGAGGTCGCGGGGTCGCCGTCGGGCGCCGTGTCCTGGAGGTAGAAGCCGCCGAGCTGGTCGCCGCGCTGGAAGTCGCCGGTGACGACGCCCTCCACCCGCACGGTCCGACCGGCCAGCGGGGTGGTGTCGCCGGAGCCCTGCACCTGGGAGATCTTGTGGCTGGCGGGGGTCGTGCAGTCGGGCCGGGGCTCCGGGTCCGGGTCGGGCGTGGAGCCGCAGGGCGCCTTGGGGGTCGCGCTGTTGCGCGGGGTCGGAGCGGCGGCCGAGAAGTCGGCGGCGTTGTCGTCGGTGTCCGCGCAGCCGCCGGACCCGCGGACGGCCGCGGTGGTGTTCGAGGTCGCGGGGGCCGCGCCGCCGCCCTCGTAGAAGCCGGCGTTGCCGTACCCGACCAGGTCGGCGATCTGCGCCCGCTGGGTCGCGTCGCACGGCGCCGAACCGCCGTTGCAGGCCAGGCCCTGGGTGGAGCGCACCAGCGCCACCTTGCCGGCGGTGGCCGACAGCGCCAGCGAGCCGGTGACGTCGGGCGCGGGCAGCGGCGAGCCGGTGGTGCCGCCGGACATCCGGATCAGCAGGTACTGGCCCGGCGCCAGGGTCCCGGTGACGTCGACCTTGTTGGAGGCGAAGGTGCCGGTGCCGGTGGCGCTGGCGTACTGGACGGACCATCCGCCCAGCTCGACCGGCGCGGAACCGCGGTTGAACAGTTCCACATAGTCATGGGTGAAGGGCGCGCCGGAGTTGCCGCCGCCTCCGTAGACGGTGCTGATCACGACGTCGCCCGGGGCCGCCTGGGCGCTCGTCGCACCGAGTGCGACGAGGCCTCCGGCGAGGAGCGCGGCGGACACCGCCGCCGCGGCCACGCGGGCTGTGGGGGTTCGGAGCATGCGCGCGAGCGTAGGCACGCAGGTCACGACCCGGAAGAACCCTGTGTGAACCCTCTACCAATTTGTAATGGATCGCCAGGTTCGGTCCCCTTCATCGTGGTTTGGCGGAGCGTTCGGACGAAGCGCATGTTTCGGGCCGCGCCGCCATTCCGCGGGCCGGAGGGTTGATCGTCCCGTCGAAATGCCGTGCGCACACGGAAACGCCCGGCCACACTGTGTCGATATGTCCGCGGAAGGGGGCGCCGGGGGTGAGTGGCCAGTCGCCGGTCGGAACCGGGCACGCGCGTCTGCGGGACATCGCGGTCATGGCGGTGTTCCTCCTGCTGCTGATGGCGGCGCTGGGCGTGGTGCTCGTCCAGGCGTGGCCGCCCGCGCCCGAGGCGGCGCCCGACGGCGGCACCCGGGCGCCCGCCGAGACCGTGCGCGTCCACCTGCTCGGCTGGGACCCGCGGATCTCCCGCGAGACCAGCCTGTTCGTCATCGTGGCGGCCGCCGGGGCGATCGGCGCCACCGTGCACGCGCTGCGCTCGCTGTACTGGTACGTCGGCAACCGGTCGCTGCGCCGCAGCTGGCTGCTGATGTACCTGTTTCTGCCGTTCATCGGCGCCGCGTTCGGGCTGATGGTGTACCTGGTGCTGCGCGGCGGCCTGACCGCCCCGGCGGGCACCGCCGCCGACCTCAACCCCTACGGCATCACCGCCGTGGCCGCGCTGGTCGGCCTGTTCTCCCGCGAGACGGCCGAGAAGCTGCGCGCGGTGTTCGCCACGCTGCTGTCGCCCCCGCAACCGGGCCGCGACCAGGCGCTGCGCCCGCAGATCGACGCGGTCGAGCCGGCCTCGGGCGCGGTCGGCCGCCTGGTGACCGTCCGCGGCGTCGGGCTGGGAGCGGCCTCGTCGGTGCGGTTCGGCGCGGCGGACGCCCCCGCGACGGACGTGACCGACACCGGGCTGCGCGTCGTCGTCCCGCCCGGCGCGACGAGCGGGCGGCTCGTCGTCACCACGCCGGGCGGGTCGGCGGTCAGCCCCGCCGAGTTCACCGTCGAATGAGTCACCGTGGCGTGGGCGCGGTGCCCCCGGCTCAGCGTTTGCGGCGCGGCCAGTGGTCGTGCCACATGTTGTGGACGGCGCCCGGGAAGACCCTCGGCAGCACGCCCTCGCCCGGCTCGTCGCCGTCGTCGGGCGCCACCAGGCCCAGCTCGTCGCCCGTCTCGGCGCTGCCGAACTGGATCTCCATGCCGTAGGTGGCACGTGCCAGACCGCGCGGCCCCGCCACCAGGCAGGTGTAACGCGGCCGGAGGATCTCGGTCTCGGGGATCGCGGCGCCGACCGCCAGGCTGTTGGCCACCGTCACCCAGCTGCCGAGCAGGGTGATCTGGCGTTCGGCGCCCTGCTGCTCCCACCGGTACGGCAGGATCGGCTTGGAGAAGATCGGCACGAACAGGTGGGACACGCCGCAGGCGCGCAGCTCGCGGTCCCAGGTGATGGAGCGGCTGAGGTCCTCGCAGATCAGCACGGCGAGCCTGCCCAGCGAGCAGTCCAGCATCCGGACCGTGGAGCCGGGGGTGATGTACTCGTCGGCGACGCCCTCGGTGGGCGCGTGCGGCAGCCGCCACTCGCGCATCTGCCCCGCGTCCAGGGTGAAGCCCGACAGCTTGTCCTGGACGAGCAGTTCGCGCCCCGTCCAGCGGTCCAGCAGGACGGCGCGGTTGGGCGGCGGCTCGGTCGAGCCCAGGGGGCCGCTGCCGAGCAGCAGGTAACGCAGCGGATGCGCGTCGCGGTCGCGTCCGGCGGTGTCGAACGCGGCCTCCTTCCAGTGCTCCAGCAGCGCGTCGTTGAGGGACGCCTCCGGCAGCACCGCGATCTGCGCGCCCGCCTCGTCCAGCCGCCGCAGGATCGTCTTGATGCGGGTGCGCAGCCCCGGGGAGTCGGCCGGGCGCAGCCGGTAGACGGTCATGCCGAACCGCTTCTCGAACGACAGCTCGATGTCGTCGAACGTCTCCAGCAGCGGCGCGCACCCGACCGTCACCGGACGGTCCTTGGGGAAGTGGGCGTCGTGGACGGCCGGGAGCACCTCGTGCTCGACGCCGTCCCAGTACTCGGCCGGGACGCGGTGCACGCCGAAGAACTCGTCCTTGGCGCGGCGCCCCCGCGGCCTGCCCGGGTAGGCGCAGCGCGGCAGCAGCGCCCCGTCGGTCGCCTCGCTGTTGAACCGCCCCTCGGTCAGGTAGCGGACGAGCGTGCCGGTCATCGCGGGGCTGGCGTGGTAGGGGCCGTAGGGGTTGGCGTGCGCCAGGGCGATGTCGAGCCCGAGCAGCAGGGTGAACCGGCCGCGGTGGCCGTGCCGGGAGATGAACCGCTCGGTGGTCTCGGGCGGCAGCTCGCCCAGTTCCAGGACGGTCTCGGAGAGCTCGGTGGCCTGGCGGAGGACGTCGGGATCGCTGGACCATCCGGTCACCGTCCACCCCTCGAACAGCCCGTCGGGAAGCGCGTCGTACAGCGTGACGAAGAGGTCGGCAGGATCGGCGGGGTGGGCCGGCTGGGCAGGTGCCGCCGGCTGATCCGTCATACGCGCCCCCGGGGGTTGACAAGAAGGGTTACGGGTGTCCGCCCGATGCTAACTCCAGTGTGCACGGCCCTTCAGTGGCATCTGATACAGAAAGTGGTCGCCATGTTCGCCGCCGTGGTCGGCCCTTCCGGTTGAAACATGTCCGACCTGCGCGTTCGCCGTGACGCGGGGGCAGGAGGAGGCGTCAAAAGTGTCACTTGACATTCACTTGGCATGGGCGCACCCTGGAATGAGTCCGGTCCTGTCGACGACCTTGGGGGAGCAATGGCGGACTTTCCGGACGGCGGCCCCGCAGCGGGGCGTGACCGCCGCAGTCAGGCCAGGCACCTGCTCGACGCGATGGGGCAGGCCAAGATCATCAGCGAGGGCCAGTTCAGCGCGCTCGGCATGATCATCACCGACGCGTCGCTCAGCGCCGACGAGGCGACCCTCGTCGAGGTGCAGGACGGCCTGCAGTGGCTGCACCGCGGCTATCTGGACGTCCCCAACCTGGACGGCGACCAGCGGGAACGCCGCGGCCGCATCCTCGGCCTCATCGACTGTGTGCAGTGGGCGCTGCGCCGCCTGCCGTCCGGGCTGCAGCTGGGCCTGCACCCCGACGGGCACGCGGCGCGCTTCCTGGTCGCCGTCGCCCGCCGCCAGGGCATCTCCAACAAGCAGCTGGCCGCCGAGCTCGGCACCGACGAGACCGAGATCAGCCGGGTGGGCCGCCGCCTGCTGTCGGCGGGCGTGGTGTGGCGGCGCAAGGAGTGGCGCCACAACGCCTGGGACCTCACCCCGCGCGGCCGCCAGTACCTGGAGAGCGCCGGCCTGCTCCCCGACGCCGCCCTGGTCGAGGGGCCGCCGGAACGCGCCGCCGGCGACCGTCCCTCCCGCGCCGCCGCGGACTCGCCCGACCGTCCGCCCGCCCGTGTCCCCCACCGCCGTGGCCACGACGCCGAGCCGCGCGGCCGGCAGGACACCGACCCGTCCCGCCCCAGCCGCGGCCACCGCTGAAACGGCGGCGGACCGGCGCCGGGAACGTCCCCCGCGCCGGTCCGCCCCACTGTCCGCTCACCTCACGGCAGACGCCCGCCCCGCGCCGACGGCCGGGCAGGAGGTCAGCCACGGCGGAGCGTCGCGGCGGCCTCGCGGGCCTCGGCCAGCACGTCGCCGACGAAGCGGTGGCGGGTCAGGCCGAGGACGCGCAGCGCCCGCCCGTGGTCGGCGGCCACCACCGCCGCGGTCACCGCGGTGACCGCCTGCCAGCCGAGGATCAGCGCCGGCCGCCCCGTCACCGGCAGGGCCGAGCGCAGCCGGTCGCAGTGGAACGGGACGTGGCGGCGCTCGTCGTCCAGCAGCCGCCCGGCGACCTCGGTGGTGAGCGGATCCGTGGTCCCGTCCCGCAGCGCCCGGTAGTAGCCGAGCGCGACGACCTCGGCGACCATCAGCACCAGCAGTTCCAGCCGCAGGCCGAACGCGCGCCGCACCCGCACGAACACCGTGTCGCTCCAGTGCCCGGAGATCGTCGTGGCACCGGCCGCCCGCAGCAGCGCGGCCAGCAGCCGCGCGTGCTCGCGCTCCTCCGCCACGAACAGCCGCACCGCCGCGCCGTAGTCGCCGCCGCCCGCCTTGGCGATCAGGTTGGCGCCGTCACCGTCCTCGCCGACCTGGAACCGCTGGACGCTGCGCACCACCGCCGGATGCAGCCGGGCCCCGCGCTCCCAGGGCGGGTCGGGCCGCCGTCGCCGCCGATGCGCCTCCTGTTCGAACCCCTCGCGCCAGCGCGCGAACGGGCCCGCCGCGCCCTCAGCCTTCGTGCCGTCCATGGGGGTCATGCACGCTCCTCGTCTCGGACGATCTGATCCCACCCAAACCGTGTGATCGGGACGTTTCGTCGAGAAGTTGTGTGCGGTTCGCGGGAATCGGCGTGGGGAGCGATGAGTTCGCCGGCGGCGGCCGGTCGGTACCTGTGACACTCGACGACGGCAGGGAGGCACCGCGATGGCCACCGAGGGATTCACCACGTGCCTGTGGTTCGACGGGCAGGCCGAGGAGGCGGCCCACTTCTACACCTCGATCTTCAAGGACGGCCGGATCGGGCGGATCGGCCGCTTCACCGAGGCCGGGCCGGGACCGGCCGGATCCGTGATGACGGTCGAGTTCGAGATCAACGGGCAGCGCTTCGTCGGCCTGAACGGCGGCCCGGAGTTCACCTTCAACGAGTCCGTCTCGTTCCAGATCCACTGCGCCGACCAGGCGGAGGTGGACCACTACTGGAACCGCCTGCTCGAGGACGGCGGCCAGGAGTCGGAGTGCGGCTGGCTGAAGGACCGGTTCGGCGTGTCCTGGCAGGTCGTCCCCGACGGGCTCGTCGAGCTGCTCGCCGACCCGGACCCGGAGAAGGCGCAGCGGGCCGCCGCGGCGATGTACACCATGGCCAAGATCGACATCGACGCGGTTCGCAGGGCGCACGCCGGGGAGTGACGCTACCGGTCATCGATGACGCCGGGCTCCACGGTCAGCGTGCCCGCCGCGGCGTCGACGGCCGCCCGCGCGCCCAGGGGCACGGTCAGCTGCCCGCGGCCGTGCCCCAGCCGCAGCCCGCCCAGCACCGGCACGCCCAGGTCGCCGAGCCGGTCCCGCAGGACGCCCACGGCGTCCCACTCACCCGGGTCGGCGACGCTGTCGGTGATCTGCCCGATCACGACGCCCCGCACCCCCTTCAGCGCACCCGCCCGGCGCAGATGCGTCAGCATCCGGTCGATCCGGTACGGCGCCTCGCCGACCTCCTCGAAGAAGAACACCGCGCCGCGCAGCGCGGGCAGGTCGCCCGCGCCGATCGCCGCGTCGACCAGCGACAGGTTGCCGCCGAGCAGCGGCCCCCGCGCCCGCCCCGGCACCATGACCGCCGCGGCCGTCTCCGCCGGATCGCGGGTGAGCACCACCGGCCGCGTCGTCATCACGGCCGCCCGCAGCGACTCCGCCGACTCCGGCCCTAGGCGACGGTCGTTCCAGGCCACCATGGGCCCCTGGAAGGTGACCAGCCGGGCGGACCGCCACAGCCGCGCCTGCAGGCTGGTGATGTCGCTGAAACCCACCACCACCTTCGGACGACGCCGCACCGCCCGCAGATCGAGCCGGTCAACGATCCGCTGCGTCCCGTATCCGCCGCGCGCGGCGAACACCCCCCGCACCCCCGGATCGTCGAACGCCTCCTGCAGGTCGGCGAGCCGGTGTTCGTCACGCCCCGCCAGATAGCCGTACCGGTCGAACACATGGCCCCCCAGTTCGACCGTCAGCCCCCAGCCCCGCAGAATCTCCACGCCCCGCTCGACCTGCGCCGGATCGGGCGTGCTCCCCGGCGACACCACCCGCACCCGATCCCCGGGCCGCAGCATCGGCGGCCGCACGACCCGCCCGGCCGCCGCCCGCGCCGACGAGCCCGGCACCAGCAGCCCCCCGGACGTGACCGCCCCCGCCCCGAGCACATTCCGGCGAGACATCCCACCGCGGGATCCAGCCATGAACCCTCCTCGCCGAAAGCACTCAGCCGATCAGAGGATTATGCAGCCCGCACCCCCGGCTGAAAACCCATGAAGCCAATACCCGCATGTCGGACGCCGCGCCGCCAATGCGCATCCGTTTCACGCCCGGCTTTCACCTCACCTGATCAAGCGTCGGATGCCGCTAGGAGCAGGGAGCACGCCACCGGTCGAGATCGAGGCGCTTACGCATCGAACTGAGCCCGAGACGGCGGCTCTGCTCGCAGAACGCCGACGGCGGCAGCTCATATTCGACGTGCAGGACGGCCTTGCCCGCGCGGACGAACGGGGCCAGCCGATGGCATTCCTCGAACTGCGCGCACTGCTCGTTCACGGCGAAGTCGAAGTCGCCGAGCAGTTCGGGGATCTGCGGCAGGTCGTTCTTCAGCCCGACCGACAGGTTGCGCTCGTGCGCCAGGTTCGCGATGAACCGGTTGTAACGCAGCTGGTCGGCACCGGTGAGCGGGAACCCCGTGTCGGACGCGTAGCCGTCCACCAGGTCGGGCTCCACGGCGTCGAACCCCTTGGCGCGGCACATGTCGAAGCGCCGGGCCATGATGGGGCCGAGGACGTCGATACGCCGGATGTCCAGCCAGCGTTCCCCTTCCCAGCCGTTCCCCTTGCCCAGCACCTCCCGCGGAAAGCGCCCGTAGTCGGGACGAAACGATTCGGCGGCCCCCACGTTGATGTAGCAGATGACCCGGCGCCCTTTGTCGTGCAGCCCCCGCACAACGTCCGCGCTGTTCTCAAACCCGTCGATGTCGTAAACGGGCACGTCCACGCTCGTATCGACGGGACTCTTCAGCTGCCACTCCCAGGCCGTCCGCGGTGACGGCGCCCACCGCGCCACTCGCTCCCGCTCCGGCCCCTCCGACGCCGAACACCCGGCAAGGACCGCCAGCAGCAGCAGAACGATCCCCCCACCCCTCACCGCCCCACCACAGCAAGGAAGCAGCCGAAACCCGACACGCCCAGCCCAGGAAAACACCCTGCAGTTATAGCGGCACCCACAGGACCCAAGAGCCTCTGGCCCGACTTGGAGCCGCCGATGTGCCCGGAGCGCAGGTCGTGCAGTCGTGCCGCAGTGGTGTGCGGCGCGCTGGAGACCCCGGTCAGATTGATCTCACAAGCCATATCGCAACGCGAAATGACCAGAATCACTCTGCAGGCGTGACCGGATCGCCACGTCACAACTCCCACCGAGCAGTCGACGCCCGGCCCCTCGCATCACTCTGCCCGAATGCCCCTGCACAAGCGCTCAGGCCGCAGGGGCCTGCGGGGCGAGCGAAGGCTCGCCCCTGACGCGCTACTTGTCGGGCTGGCGGGATTTGAACCCACGGCCCCCGGCACCCAAAGCCGGTGCGCTACCAAACTGCGCCACAGCCCGTCCACCACCCAGGAGGACTCTGCTCCAGGCGGCGACGCGTGCAGTCTAGTGCCGATCAGCCTCGCGCGCTCGTCCCAAAGCCATGGGACCCCCGCCGCCGGCCGCCCGCAGCCGGTCACGACCGCCCCGGAAAGCCTGTACGCTACGGGATGGCGGTCACGAGGCCCTGCCTCACCGGTCCGCTCGCGGGCGTAGCTCAATGGTAGAGCCCCAGTCTTCCAAACTGGCTACGCGGGTTCGATTCCCGTCGCCCGCTCCAAAGTTTCCGCAGGTCAGACCCCTGCGAAGCACACCTGAAGATCGTCTCGCTGATCATCTATCACCCACCTATCACCGGGATTCGGCGCGATCAGGCGGCACTGAGGTTCATCGGCCGCATCCAGCGCGATCTCTCCGACAACCTCCGATGAACCCTGATCGGACGCGTGAAGATCGCAGAGAGGTGGGCGCCGGCACGCTTGGCGCCCACCCCCTCCTGTCGTCAGGAGGACGGCCGCTCCGCTCCTGTGACTCCGAGAAGCCTGTGCAGGTCGGCGGTGACCACCCGATAGCTGACGCCGATGCGGATCACCTTGCAGGGGAACCGATCACGACGGGCGAGTTCGTAGGCCCGGGTACGCCCCAACCCCAGTGCGCGGGCAGCATTCTCCACGCTCGTCGTGGCAGGCAGAGCCAGCAGCTCGTCGCGGCTCATGTGTTCCATGCTCAGCTCTCCCTCCTCGCGCGACGGCTGGTTCGCTCTGGGGCGCGTGCAGGCGCAGACGCTTGCACATCGAGCACTCGGGAGACAGGCAGAGGGGAGTCGTCCGCGGCTCCCTCGACGGCCGGTGACTGACTCCCAGAGGAATCCCATGCCCTGGCGTGCACCGATGAGATCTCTGTGACCGACGAGGAGAGGCGGTGCGCGTGGCGCCGCGCAGGGTTGAGGGCCTGGCCGCAGTACTGGAGGGCTGAGGCATCGAACCGCCCTTGTCCGTGACCGAGCCGTCTGTCGTCCTCTCGCTGGAGGAAGGCGTTGAGTGGGTGAAATATCCGATTCACGCCATGATTCGCCGCGCTGCCGAGCAGCAAGTAGATGGTGCCGGGGCGGTTCAGGTCGGACAGGTTCGCAGTTGCGTGGCTGGGCTGCCGCGCCTGATCGAGCAGGTCGCGGGCCGGCTGCTCGGTACGGCTGTCGTCATGAACCGGACCGGGATTTTCGTGCACGTGTCTTCTCCTCACTGGGCGAAGCCAGGCGGGCATGGATGAACGAACTCATGACGGCGTCCTCTCTCTTGGGCGGATGAGCGCGTGTGCGTGGTAGGCACGCGCTTTGCAGCTAGATGAAGATGTCTACGCTCTATGAGTATCTACTGTTGGTGATCAGACACGCACGTACCGCGTCAGCGTTTCTTAGCTTTTGCCGGGAGGAGGAGACGCGGCGCGACGATGGCGAGTTCAAGGTGAAAGATCGAGCAGTGAAGCGCCCGAGGGCACATACTGTGCAAATGATGTGGTCTTCACTGGCCTGGCTTCGGAACCTCTGGTGGCCATGGGAACCCGGGGAGGTTTCGAAGTAGGTATAAGGCGCTTTGGGGTAATCATTCGAAATCTTCTCCGCAGTATGACGGTTGCAGTCGGTAGTCATTGCACGTCAACTGCTGTGGCGCCCGCCTTCACCGGCGGGCGAGGATCGCAACCTGAAGGCGTCGGCCGATGACCGGCTCGGCCTGCTTTAGTGGCGCCCGCCTTCACTGGCGGGCGAGGATCGCAACCGCGTGCGGGAATCCCACGGTGCGCAGATAGCGGCTTCTCTGCACCTTGTCAAGCGTGCGAGGGAACATGCTGAGGTGCTGGACGACACCGGCGAGGTCGAGCTCGGCGAGCCGGAGCCGGTGAAGCTGACGATCACGCCGATTCCGACGGAGCTGCCCGGCCTCGACGACGACGGCGAGGAGGCGGTGTCGCCGCTGCCGGGGATGGTGGAGGAGGCCGTTGCGACCGCGAAGGCGCTGTACGGCCTCGAACCGGAGTTGGAGACCAAAGCCGGGCGGGTGCTGTCGGGGTTGAACGCGCGGCGGCTCCGCGCCGCGGTGGAGCAGCTGATCGCGGTGCTGTACGCGGCCGGTGTCCCGATCACTCGGCCCGTCGACGACGACGGCAAGGCCACCGAGACCGACGACGAGGACGAGGGCGACGCCGGCGGGTCGGACATCGCGACGGCGGTCGCGGGCGAGCAGGATTCCACGGCGCCGTCGGCGCGGACGCAACGCAAGCAGCTCCTCGACCCGGCCGCCTACGCGGCGAGCCTGCGGACGTTCCTGGACGTCCACTCCTGACCCATCGACCCGGCTACGAGGTCAGTGGCAACGGTCAGTGCGGACGGCCATCGCCTTCCTGACCTGCCCTCGGGGTGGGGTGGCGGGCGCCCCAGAGGGCGAGCAGGCCGATCGCGAGGACGGGCCAGCCGCCGGTGACCGGGAAGTAGATGACGCACAGCGGCACGCCGACGGCCACCAGGTACCAGCCGGTCTGGGCGGGCAGGCGGCCGGTTGCGCGGACGATGGACCGCGTCAAGGTGCCCATGGCCAGGAGCGCGATTCCCGAGACCATCCACCAGATGCTGAACTCCCGGAGGGCGTAGTCGTCGGCGCCGGTGTCGACGACGCTGCGGAAGACGCCGTCCCGGGCGATGGCGTCCCATGCGTGCGGCTGGGTGAAGGCCCAGACGAAATGCAGCAGCGCGGTGACGATGATCAGGCGGGGGACCCATCGGGCGGACGCGGTCACGGGGTGTCCTTCTCCTGCTGTTCGCTCGGGTCGTGGGGGGACAGCCGCAGGACCAGTTCGTAGATCTCGCGCAGGTCGTTCGCCGGGACGGGCGGGATGATCTGCTGAGCGCCGATGAGGATCAGATACAGCAGCCGGGCCATGGGCTCTATCTCGGCTTCCGGTGCGCCGAGGTCGCGCCAGAGACCGCGCAGGTACCCGATGCGCGTCCCGTCCACATGCTCCTGGAAGGCGCGGACTTCGGGATCTTGCAACGCCCACGAACGGAGTGCGGTCTCCAGCCCGTCGCTGTCGTTCTTGTCTTCGAGGACCAGATCGAGCAGCCGCTGGAGCCTGCCGCGGGCGGAGGCGCCGGCGATCTCGGCGTCGGAGATGAAGCGGCCGGTGTGCTCGTCCTCGAAGTGCGTGAGCAGGGCTTCCTTGAAGCCGGGGATGCCCTTGAAATGGTGGTAGAAGGACCCCTTCGTCACGCCGAGTTCGGCGCATAGCCGCTCGATGGTCAGGGCCTGCGCGCCGTCCCGCTCCAACACCGACCGCCCGGTCTCAAGCCACTCTCGTCGACTCGCCATGCGACGAACATACCATACCGTATGGTATGCCCTTTGGGATGTGCTCGGCTCGGCCCGTTCCCGAGTGCGCAGGGGTGATCGTCGACGCCTTCCGGGCGACCGGCTTCGCCCGTCAGAGCTAACCGCTTCCCTCTGCCGGTTGATGCGGGGCATGCCGCGGGGTCGGGAGGCTGCTCAGCGAAGCGATCAGTAAACCAGCGAAGGAGCCGCCCGTGACGACCTCGACCACCGACCGACCTCTGGTCCCGCCGCCGGCCCGCTGGGCCGTGTGGGCCGCCTGGGCTGCACCGCTGGGGGTTCTGCCGTCCGCCGTCTGGCGCGTCGGGGCGGGGCTCGGTGACGGTCACAGCCGGATGGAAGCCGCGTACATGCTGATGCTGAGCTGCCTGTCCGTGGGGCTGGCGTTCCTCACCGTCGGCCTCGTGCGGGACTGGGGGGAGACGTTCCCGCGCTGGGTGCCCTTTGCCGCCGGTCGTCCCGTGCCTGCCCGCGCCGTCACACAGATCGCGCGGGTCGGCGGCGTGCTTCTCGTCGTCATCACCCTGTACGGAGGGCTCAACGGCATCTTCGGGTTCGTCGACGAGGGGCCCAGGCTCATCGAGCAGGAGAGGGAGTACGAAAAGCCTGAGGCCTGGGTGACCTACCTGTATCTGCCCGCCGCGGCCTGGGGCTTCCTGGTCCTGGCGGTCGCCAGGGACTACGCCCGCCGGATGGCGGCGAGGCCGGGTGGCGCCCTCGTCCGCCCGGTCGCCGGCGGACCGGCCTGACCAGCACCGAGTCGGTTCTCCGTGGTGGTTTCCGTGGTGGGCACGGAGGTGGCGCGACCGTGGAAGGCGAAGCGCTCGCCGAGCGGGACCGATTTCGCCGCAGCGAAGAGCGCCCTGACCGATCTCGGCCGCCTGGTCGTAGGTCAGGAGCCGGTCATCCGGGTCGAGGGGTGTCACGTTGGTGCGCTTGGTGCTCACGCTGCCTCCGCAGTTGCCGAAAGTTCGGTGAGTGCCTCGTTGAGCTGTCGCCGCCGGGTGACGCGTTCATCGATCAGCAGCAACAGCCGGTGGTGAGCGGGTTTGACGTCCGGATCACCAGGCCCGGCGCGTTCCCACAGGAACCGGCGATCACCGGCCGCCGGCCCCGTTGCCGAAATCCCGGCCTCAGCCAGACGGGCGAGCACCCAAGCCACCCGGTCGGCCTTGTGGTCGGCCAGGGTCGTGCCGGACCACTTGCGTGAGACCAGGACACGGCGGCCGCCGATCAAGGGGCGAGCGTCTGCCTCGTCTGCCGAGCGTTCACTGATCCGCTCCGCGTGCGGATCGAGTGGAGGGACGGGAGCCATAGGGCAGCAGGGCCATCTCGCGGGCGTTCTTGATGGCCCGGGCGAGTTGCT
The DNA here is from genome assembly GCF_039536785.1 of Actinomadura miaoliensis. Classification (NCBI taxonomy): domain Bacteria; kingdom Bacillati; phylum Actinomycetota; class Actinomycetes; order Streptosporangiales; family Thermomonosporaceae; genus Actinomadura; species Actinomadura miaoliensis. The sequence goes on along the minus strand of NZ_BAAAZG010000039.1, from coordinate 40,076 downwards.
TCTGCTGCTGGACGGTCACGCCGGTGACGCGCCGGCTGCGGATCTTGCCGCGGTCGGAGATGAACCGCCGCAGCAGCTCGACGTCCTTGTAGTCGATGTAGGTCACGCCGTGCAGCGGGTTCGGCTTGCGGCGCCGGTCTGGACGGCGGGCGCGGGACGCGGTCATGCGGACTCTCCTCCCAAAGCAACTATCAACACGCATCAGGCCGCCTCATGCCTCGAAGCGGGGGCGATCTGAGCAGGCGGGCGGAGACGGACAGGGCCTCCGCCCGCTTCCCGGTCACATCCGATGGTCAAGGACTGAGAAGTCCGTCGCGGTAGGCGCGGACGAGGTTGCGCGGCACGAGGACCCGACGCCCCTCGACGGTGATCGGCACCAGCTCGGGAGTGGAAGCCTTCCAACGCGAGCGTCGCTTGCGGGTGTTGCTGCGGGACTTCCTGCGTTTGGGGACGGCCATCGATTTCCTTACCAGCTCGACTTGGTGATGCCGGGGAGCTCGCCGCGATGGGCCATCTCGCGGAAGCGGACGCGCGAGAGCCCGAACTTGCGCAGATGCCCGCGCGGCCGTCCGTCAACGGAATCGCGATTGCGGACGCGGGTCGCGCTGGCGTCACGCGGCTGTCGCCGCAGCTCGCGCAGCGCGGCGTCGCGGATCTCCTCGGCGGTGCGGGGGCTGTTGATGAGGCGCTTGAGCTCGGCGCGCCGGGCCGCGTAGCGCTCGACGGTGGCCTTGCGGCGCTCGTTCGCGGCGATCTTGCTCTTCTTGGCCATCAGACCTTCTCTCCCCGGGCGCGGATGCGGGCCACGGCCGCCTCGATGCCGATTTTGTCGATGGTCCTGATGGCGCGGGCGGACAGCCGCAGCCGCACGTACCGGCGCTCGCTGGGCAGCCAGTACCGCTTGGTCTGGATATTGGGGTCGAACCGGCGCGGGGTGCGCCGGTGCGAGTGCGACACCTTCTTGCCGAAACCGGGCTTGGCGCCGGTCAGCGGGCAACGGGCGGGCATCAGCGTTCCTCCCGGTAGAGCACGTGCCTGCGGACGATCGGGTCGTACTTGCGCAGGGTGAGGCGGTCGGGGTCGTTCCTGCGGTTCTTGGTGGTCACGTAGGTGTGGCCGGTGCCTGCGGTGGAGCGCAGCTTGATCACCGGCCGCAGTTCGTTACGGGCCATCGGATCTCCTCTCGACCCATGGCATGATAGCGATAACCGTTTTCATTTGTGGAAGGGGTTCGCCATGTCCGTTCCCGTCGTGCTGGTGGCCGGGCTGCACGCCACGGCCCGCGCCGCCGTCGTCGACCGGCTGCTACGCGAGCACCCCGGCGGCCTCGCGATCCACCACGATCTGCGTGAGATCGCCGGCGGGCTGGTGACGCGCACCGTCCGCACCGCCGACACGGTGCTGGAGCAGGCCGCGGTCCGGCTGGAGCATGGCTGCGTGACCTGCACGGTCCGCGAGGACCTCGTCCCTCAGTTGCTGCGGTACGCGCGCCAGGCGGAACTGGTGGTCGTGGACCTGTGGGACTGCGTCGAGCCCCGGTCGGTCGCCGAAGCCCTGGCCCACCCCGAATGGAACGGCGACATCCGGCTCACCGGCGTGCTGACCGCGGTGGACGCCGAGCTCATGCCCACCGACATCTGCCGGGGCGAGCGGCTCACCGAGGTCGGCAAGCCCGGCGCCGTCGCCGACGAGCGCTACCTGGCCGAGGTGCTGGCCCACCAGATCGAATACGCCACCGCGCTCGTCGTCCCGGACACGCTGCCCGCCCCGCTGCCCCCGGCCGGTGACGACGATCTGCGGCTGTGCCGGGAGATCCTCGGGCACCTGGCGCCGATGACTCCGGTCACCATGCCCGGCGAGCCGCTGCCGCCCCTCACCGGCCCCGCGCTGTGCCCCCACGAACTGGCGGCCCGCGTCGACCCGGCCACCGCCCAGTTGCCCTGCCAGGCGCACACCCCCGCAGTGGACACCGTGGTCTGGAGGCGCACCGCACCCCTGCACCCGGCACGGTTCTTCGACGCCATGGACGTCCTGGCCACCGAGTCGGTGCGCAGCCGCGGCCGCTTCTGGCTGGCCAACCGTCCCGACCGCATGCTGGCCTGGGACGCCGTGGCCGGCATCGTCACCGTGGAGGACGTCGGCCCCTGGCTGGCCGCCCTCCCCGACCCCGCCTGGGAGACGGTTCCGCCCGCCCGCAGGCTGGCCGCCTCACTGGACTGGTCGTCCGACCACGGCGACCGCGTCCAGCACCTCGTCCTCACCGGCCCCGGCCTCGACCCCCACCAGATCTACGCACTGCTCGACTCCTGCCTGCTCGGACCGGGCGAACCCGCGACGGGCATGGACGACCCCTTCGCCGACATCCTGGACCTCAACACGACCGGATGAGCCGTTACCCATCCGGCGCCGCCGCCCCGACCGTCCGCGGCGCGTGGTGACGCGACCGGATCAACAGCCGATGGGAGAGGCAGATGCAGGAGTCTCAGCCCCCGCAGATCGGTGAGGTCTTCGATGCCACAGCGCGTGATCACAACGCGGCGGCCGGGCGGCTGTGGGATCCGCTCGGCGAGGCGTATGTGGAGTGGATCGGCCCGGCCCTGGGTGCTCAGGTGCTGGACGCCTGCTGCGGGGCGGGAGCCTCCGCGATCCCGGCCGCCCGAGCGGCGGGCGCAGCCGGACGAGTCGATGCGGTGGACGTGGCCGCCGGCCTCGTGGAACTGGGACGACGGCGCGCCGCGGCGGACCAGCTCGACCAGGCGCGCTTCCACGTGGCCGACGTGACGGCATGGTCTTCTCCACAGCCCTACGACCTGATCCTGTGCGGCTACGGAGTGTTCTTCCTGCCGGACATGGACGCCTCGGCCCGCCGACTGGCGGGACTCCTGCGTCCGGGCGGCCGATTCTCGGTCGCCACCTGGGCTGAGGGAGCGCTGGAGGACTTCGGAGCGCTGGTGCTCCGCAGCGTGTCCACCGAGCGCCCCATGGAGCAGACCGACCCGCCCGCCCGGCGAGCCGGCCGGCGCATCAACACCGAGGCCGCACTCGGCGACTGGGCGGCGAGCCTCGGACTCGGCGACGTGCGCGTACACCGGATCGTCCACACAGTGGCGCTCACCCCCGACAACGCCTGGGACTTCGTCGTCGGCACCGGCTTCCGCGCGATGCTGCACGATCTCGATGACCAGGCCGTCGCCCGGATCCGTGACCGACTGCTGAAGACGCTGGCCACCGAAGGGCCCGACCAGCTCGACACCACGTCCCTCGTCGCGGTCGGCACAGCCTGACGCGCGTTCACCCCTGTCCCAGGCGCCGGCGGCCACCGAATCCGGGTCAGGTCGCCGGCGTCCAGGACGGGCGGACAGCCCGCGATGGCCAGCCGTCGCAGCACATCGGGGGCGATGGTGCTCTACCGGACGCCATCAGCCGGGAGATCCACTCAGGCCGGGGCGCAGGCTGCACGTCGCGTGGCGGAAGCGGGTCCTGCCCGGTGCCGCTGACGGCTCTGACCTGTAGGGGGTCGGTGGAAAAGAACGGCAACAGGGCCGCCAGCGCGGGATGGGCCGGCCGTTTCGTCGTCTGCTCCCATTGGGCGGTGCTGGTCGGTTGGCAGCCGAGGGCCAGCAGGCCGCTGAGGTAGTCGGCGGCCAGGCGGTCGTCAAGCAGGCCGAGCGCGTAGGAGGCTTGGCGCATCCGTTTCGCGGGAGGCGCCGGAGCGGCGGATTGAGGAGTTCGGGGCCCGGCTGATCGAGATGGAGTCGTCTTCGCCGGATGTGGTGCCGGCCGGGGAGGCACTGTTCTCGGTTCGCGTATCGAGGCTGGAGGACTAGCAGCGCGGCATCCCGGTCTTGGCGGAGGCCGGACTCCGACCGATCGGCTGCGCGTGCCCGATGTGTTAGATGACGCCGGCTTCGGCCAGCCAGCGCCACAATTCGTCCTGGTTGACGACCGTGACCCCGAGTTTTTCGGCTTTGCCGATCTTCGCTGCACCGACGTTGTCGCCGGCGAGCAGGTAGTCGGTGTTGGCCGAGACCGACGAGGCGGTCGTCGCCGCCGCCTGCTCGACCAGGCGCGTGACGTCCGGCCGGCTGATCTTCGCGCCCGAGCGCGGGTCGGTGAACGCGCCGGTGATCACGACGGACTTGCCCTTGAGCGGCGAGTCGCCGGCGGCCGCCGCGTCGACCGGCCGGTCCTCAGCCAGCACATCGAGATTCACGCCGCGCTCACGTAGCGCCGCGATCTCCTCCTGCACCTCCGCGCGGGCGAAGAAGGCCACGATGCTCTCGGCGACCTTCGGTCCGATATCGCGGATCGCCACCAGGTCCTCGACCGTTGCCGCCGCGATGTCCTCGATGCGCTCGTAGCCGGCCAGGCACAGGCGCTTGGCCGTGCCCTCGGAGGCCATCGGGATCGCCAGCCCGATCAGTGCGCGCCGCAGCCCCATGCCCTTGGAGGACGCGATCGAGTCGATCATGTTTTTGGCGCTGACCTCGCCCATCCGCTCGTAGCCGAGCAGTTGCTCGACTGTCAGGTCATAGAAGTCGCTGCGGCGTTTGAGCACGCCGTCCTCGGCGAGCTTCTCGATCCAGGTGTCGCCGACCCCTTCCATGTCGGCCGCCTGGCGCGAGGCCCAGTGCATCAGTCGCCGCGTCGCCTGCGCCGGGCACTGCAGGTTCACACACCAGCGCTCTTCGCCGGTGCCGCGAACCTCCAGTTCGGAGCCGCACGACGGGCAGTGCGTCGGCGGGACGATCTCGACCTCGCTCCCATCGCGCCGCTCCGGCAGCGAGCGACCCGCGAACGGAATCACATCGCCGCGACGCACGACCGCCACCGTGTCGCCGATCCGCAGGTCGCGCTCGCGGATCAGCCGCGGGTTGTGCAGGGTGATGTTCTCCACCGTCACGCCGCCGACGAACACCGGCGCGACCTTCGCGCGCGGTGGGACACGGCCGATCTTGCCGACCGGCCACTCGACCGACAGCAGCGTCGTCAGCTTCTCCTCCGGCGGGTACTTGAACGCGATCGCTCCGCGCGGCTCGGCGCTGTTGAAGCCCGCCGCGTCGAACGCCGCCGGCTCGTGCAGCCGCACGACCGCGCCGTCGATGTCATAGTCCAGCCCGTCGCGGCGGCCGCCGATCTCGTGGATCGCGTCCAGCACCTCTTCGGCACTCGCGCACACGTACTGGGCGACCGGCTCGAACCCCGCCGGGATCTCCACCGCGGCGCCGTGGCGATCAGCGCCGAACGCGAAGAACCTCAGCAGCCGCTTGGCCTTCGCAGCCGCTTCGGGGTCCTTGAGCACCAGCGTTCCGGCGGCGCCCGACCGCGGGTTGGTCAGCGTCCGGTCCGGGTGCGCCTCGTTGTAGGCGGCCCACACCGACCGCAGCATCACGGCCTCCCCACGAACCTCGACGCGCCCAGGCGCCGAAATCTCGGTCGGGAGCCCCGGAATCACGTGGCGTACCTTCTCGGTCACCAGCTCGCCGACCGTGCCGGTGCCGCGCGTGGCAACGTAGTCGAGCTTTCCGTCGACGTAGACGACGCTGAGCGAGAGCCCGTCGAGCTTCTCCGACACGCGGAAGACCTGGCCTGCGAATCGTCCGCAGAACGTGCGGATCTGCTCCTCGCTCGTCGCCTTCGCCAGCGAGAGCATCGGGCGCGCGTGGCGAATGGTCGGGCCGGTCAGCTCCGCGGGCGCGTTGACCTTGCCGAGTGGGCTGTCGGCCGGCTCCAGTTCCGGGTGCTCGGCGACGAGCGCCGCCAGCTCGTCCTTCAGCGCGTCGTAGTCAGCGTCCGGCAGCGGGCTGTCGCCGGTGCCGTAGTACAGGTCGTTCAGCCGCTTGACCTCGGCCGTCAGCTCAGCGATGCGCTTCTCAACGTCCACCCCCACGATTAAACGCGATGGCTCCGACATTGTTCGCGCCCCTTGCCCTGGTGCCCGAGGCATTGTCGGCGCCCGCCCGCATGCTCCTGGCGGCCTGGCTGGACGAACGCAGCCGCCAAGACGGCCCGCTGCGGACCGGGCAGCGCGGCCCACCGACCACCTCCGGCCTCGCCCAAGTCCAGGCGGCGGGCCGGCGGCGACGGCCGCGCTGCTGTGGGGTGGCGACGCCGCGGTGAAGAACGTCTGGTCGCCGAAGCCTCGTCGCGAAATGACGTCTCCTTGGCCGCTGAGGCGGAGTCTGGCCGGCCCATGCGGCAGAGCGTCGCGAAACTCCGCCGACGCCGGGCAAGAAATGGAAATCGTTCACTTATGGCTGCCGGACCGGGCGCGGTCCGGCCAGCGAGAGGATCGAGCGCGATCCAGGAGGTGGGCCGAGTAGCGGCACAGCAGGACGAGCACATGGTGAGTCACGGACGGCGCCGGAACCGGCGGGCGCATAGGACACCGCGCTGCGCGCGTCCGTGAGGATTTCGTTGTCCGACGACGAGCATCAGGTCGTGGCGACGGCAGCTGCCAAAGAAGGGCTCGCGATCGGGGCGTTGGCGGCTCAGACGGTGTTGGCGGTGGCCAGGGGGTGTGCGCGTCCGGAGCACGCGTCGCTGCGGGAGAGGCTGGCGTCGATGATGCAAGCCGCCAGGCAGGCACGGCGGGTTGCGGTGACTCTCAATCAGGCCGCCTCGGCGTTGAACTAAGGAGAGCCGCCAGCGCAGTTGCGGTGGGACGCTCCGAGGCCACGGTGCAAGCAGCGCGCAAGCTCGACAAATTGGCCGACGAAGTGCGTCAGCATTTTCCCTGCCCCGAGGGGCGATGGTTGATCGGGAAGGTTTTGTGGGGCCGGTCGGCGGCAGGGGGTGATCCGGTATTTGTACGCTCCCGGGCGTCATGGCGAGCACCGAGGAGCAGGTCTTCGAGCGCCTCCGTTACGGTCTTGGTACGACTGCGCTTCAGCCGGCAGGAGCCCGGACCGGCTCACCGGATACGTCGCCATGTGCCCATCTGACGCCTGTCCGCCGTGCCACTATGACGAGCGCAGCCCCGAGGGCGTCCGCGAAGATCTTGTCTCGATCCTGACCGGCGTGCTGGTAGATCAGCGCCGCCCGCGTCAAGGGCGGCGGCGCTCGCGCCGCCGCACCGGCCCGCGCCCACGCAGCCCGGAGCGTGCGGGGTGGGCGGCGGCAATCTGGGGCGCTTCACCGTCCATCACACTGCCGCAGCGCGCCTGGCACGGTGATGACAGTGCGAGGTGAACTCGGCGCCTTACGGTCCGAAGAGCGTCAGCGCGGTGAGCGAGACCGCGCCGACCAGCACCGTCGACAGGGCGCCGAGCAGGAGTCCCCGCCGCCCGGTCTTCACCAGAGCCCGGACGCGCACCGCCGACCCGAGCCCGAACATCGCGGCGGCCAGCAACACCGTCGAGGCTTCTTTCGCGACCGCCAAGGCCGAGCCCGGCACCGCGCCGGTGCTGCGCACCGCGAGCATGACCAGGAACCCGACGACGAACAGCGGCACGACCGGCGGCCGGCCCTCCGTGCCGCGCCGCTCGACAATCCCCATCCCGGCCACCATCGGCGCGAGCAGCACCACACGGGTCAGCTTCACGATCACGGCCGTCCCCACGGCGGCCGCGCCTGCCGGCGAGGCGGCCGCGACGACCTGCGCCACCTCGTGGACGCTCAGCCCCGCCCACATGCCGAGCGACTGATCATCCAGGCCGAGCACCCTGGTGCCGAGGAACGGCACGAGTGCGATGGCGGCGCTGCCGTAGATCGTCACCAACGTGACGGCGGTGGCGACGTCCTTCTTGTCACTGCGGGTCACGCCGTCCATCGCGACGATCGCCGAGGCGCCGCAGATCGAGAACCCGGTCGCCACCATCAGCGCCAGCCCGCGGGACACACCGACCAGCCGTCCGAGCACGATCGTCCCGGCGAACCCGGCCCCGACAGTGATCACCACGACGGCCAGCATGCCGGGCCCGAGCCGCAGCACCTCGCTGACGCTCAGCTGCAGGCCCAGCAGCACAACGCCGACCCGCAGGAACTTCCGGGTCGCCCACTGCAGACCGTCCGACGTCGCCGTCGGCAGCACCCCGCCCAGCACCACCCCCAGCAGCACCGCCACGGTCAGCGCGCTCAACGCCGGCACCGACCAGTTGACCACCATCGCCGCCGCCGCGCCCGCCACGGCCACCGCGACACCGGGCGCCGTTCGTCCCAGTGCCGGGCGCGCCATCTCCAACGTGTTCATGTACGCGAGCCTTCTTCGGCCCGGCCGCCGCCGGTACCGGGTGATTCGACCTCACGTCATAACCTGAGGGCATGTCTCACCCGGACGTGGAGTCGCTGCAGCTGCTCGTACACGTCGCCGACCAGGGCAGTCTCTCCGCCGCGGCGGCCGAGCTCGGGATCAGCCAGCCGGCGGCGAGCAAACGGATGTCCCGGTTGGAACGCCGCCTCGGCCTGCGCCTGCTCGACCGCACCCGCCGCGGCTCCGCCCTCACCCCGGACGGCGCGCTGGTCACCGCCTGGGCCCGCCGCGTTCTGGACGACCTCGCCGCCCTCACCGACGGTGCCGCCGCTCTCCGCCGCGCGCGCACCGCGCAACTCTCCGTCGCGGCCAGCCTCACCGTCGCCGAATACCTGCTACCCGCCTGGATCGGTGAACTGCGCCGCGGCCACCCGGAACTGCACGTCGGACTGCAGGTCACCAACTCCGCGCGGGTCTGCGAGCTGGCCCGGCACGGCGAGATCGACATCGGCTTCATCGAGTCGCCCGGCCGCCCGGCCGGGCTCCGTTCCCGTGCCGTCGCGGGAGACCGCCTCGTCCTGGTCGCGCCGCCCGGCCACCGCTGGACGCGCCGCCGCCGCCCCGTCGACCCGGCCGAAGTCGCGGCCACCCCGCTGATCAGCCGCGAAGCCGGCTCCGGCACCCGCGAGGCCGCCGCTCAGGCGCTGGCCGCGCACGGCCTGCGTCCCGTCCCGCCCCTGCTGGAGTTGGGCTCGAGCACCGCCGTCCGCAACGCGGTCGTCGCCGGCGCCGGCCCGGCGTTGATCAGCGAGCTCGTCGTGACCGCCGACCTCGCCGCGGGCACACTCGCGGAGATCCCCATCGCCGGCCTGACACTGGAACGTTCCCTCTGCGCCGTCTGGCGCACCGGCACAACCCCCACTGGCCCCGCCGCCGCCCTCCTGACCCAGGCCCGCCGCCGCCTCACCAAAACCCCCCGATCACCCTCGCCCGCCCACACCAGCCAGCCCGCCCCAGCACCTACGCGCGATGCGACAAGGGCGTAGGCATCCCGGTTGATCGCCGAGGTGCCGAGGCTGACGATGAATCACGATGAGCCGGGCGGCGATGTCCATTTGGTGGATGGGGCCTGCTGGTGACCGACGGCTGCCGATTCCTTTCCGACGTTCTCGAACACCGGGTCGACCCCGCCGTCGAGAACGCGTTGGCCGCCATACTGCGCAAGCGTCCCGTGACCTGGGAGACCATCCTCACGCTCCGCGAAAACCACCAGATCGGCAACCTGGACATCGCGGCGCTGGTCCTCCGGCACGGATGGCACTGGCGCAAGCACAAGCCTTACCGGATCACGCTTCCGGACGGACGACCGGACGCCGCCCGTCGCCCTGATTGACCTCGGCGTCCACCTGGCGCCGCGGGCCTCGCTCAGCCGGTGGCCGGGGGCCGGCCGGGGGTGCCTTGGAGGATTCCGGCCAGGGTCATGGTGAGGTAGCGGGTGAGTTCTTCGGGGGACATGGCGGCGAGGGGGCCGTCGGCCAGGACGTAGCGGCTGAACGTGACCCCGATGAGGTGGGCGCCCACCAGATCGACCCGCTGGGGGACGTCCGGCCGGTCGAGGACGGTGCCGTAGGCGTTGACGCTCTCCTCGCGCATGGCGCGCAGCAGCGCCTTGGCGGCGTCCTGGTCGGCGGCGGCGCTGCGGATGAGCGCGATGAAGGGATCGGCGCCGTCCGCCGACTCCATGCGCGCGACGTAGGCGCGGGCCACGCGCTCGGCCAGGCCGGCGGCGTCGCCCTGAACGCTGTCGGCGAGGTCGCGGGTGCCGGGCACGGCCGCGAGGAAGAGCTGTTCCTTCGTCGAGAAGTGCAGCACCACCAGCCCGTGGGTCACCCCGGCGCGCTGTGCGATCTCCCGGATGGTGGCCTTGGCGTAGCCGCGCTCGGCGAAGACCGAGCGGGCCGCGGCCAGGATGGCGGCCCGGCGCGCCTCGGGATCGCGCACCCGCTTCTTCTTCGGCGCCGGATGCCCCGCGCTGTGCTGTGACGTGTCGGACACCATGCCCCTTACTGTACGCGTGGACATTAGCAGTGGGCGGGAGGTACGTTACTAACCAATTGGTCATTAGTGCCGCCTGAAGGGACGACCATGGACCTCGAACCGCTGTCCCCCGACAACGCCGCCGTCGTGCTGGTCGACTACGCCGTCGGGTTCGCCAACCTGTTGCGCTCGCACGACCTGCGCGAGCACATCGCCAACGCGGTGGGGCTCGCCAAGACCGCCAAGCTCTATGGCAGCGGCCTGGTGGTGACCAACGGCGAGGCGTCCAAGCCCTCCGGCCCGCTGTACCCGGAGCTGCTGGTGGCCATCGGCGACCACCCGGTCATCGAACGCTCGACCGCGTTCAACTCGTTTCTCGACCCCGACTTCGCCGAGGCCGTCCGGGCCACCGGCCGGCGCAAGCTGATCATCGGCGGGATCGCCACCGACGGATGCGTCCTGCAGACCGTCCTGGGCGCGCTGCGCGAGGGCTACGAGCCGTACGTGGTCGTCGACGCCTCGGCCTCGCTCAGCAGGGAGGCCCACGACGCGGCGGTGCAGCGGATGGTGATGGCCGGTGTCGCCCCGGTCACCTGGTGGTCGGTGGCCGCCGAGTTCCAGCTCCAGCCGCGCTTCGCCGACGCGCCGTACCGGGCGCAGCTGATGGCCGAGTTCCAGCCGGCCATGACGATGGCGGGCCGCACGTTCTTCGCCGGAGCCGCCCACGGCCGCCCGGCCGCCGCCACGGCCTGAAACCATCTGGATCAATGTGCCCGGGCGGGCCGCCGCCCGGGCGCGGACATGCGAGCCCGACGCCGATGTGGCGAGGTCATGTGCCTTGATGCGGCCACATCCACCGAAACGGAAGCGCCGCCGCCGTGCCGCTACAGACGCCGTCACGAATCGATGGCCGGGCGAGGCACGTGTGCACGGCGGGTCAATGGTGGGCCGGAGGGACGGGGGTGAGGCGGTAGCCGGTGCCCCGGGTGGTGACTCGGCCGGCGGTGGGCGGGGGGAAGTGGGTGCCCAGCAGGAGAGTGTCGGTGTCGGCGAGCGAGTCGAGCAGTGAGCGGCGCGTGGCCTCGGCTTGGGCGGGATCGATGTCGACGCAGCTGCCGATGGAAGGGTGGGCGAGCTGCACGGGGTGGTGCACGCAGTCGCCCGTGATCAGCGCGGTCTCGCCGTGACTGCTCACCTGCACGGCGACGTGGCCGGGGGTGTGGCCGGGGGTGGGCAGGAGACGCAGGCCGGGGGAGATGTCGATGCCCTCCGCCGGAACGTCGATGAGGTCGAGCAGGCCCCCGTCCTCGATGGGATGCACCGAGTCGCGGAACATCTGCCGCCGCGGCTCGTCCATGTCGTATCCGGCCCAGAACTCCCGCTCGGCCCGGGAGGTGACGTAGCGGGCGTTGGGGAAGGTCGGTACCCATTCGCCATGCGATTCCCGCGTGTTCCAGCCGACGTGGTCGGTGTGCAGGTGCGTCAGGATCACCAGGTCGACGAGTTCGGGGGAGAAGCCCGCGGCCGTGAGGCGGGCGAGGTACTCGGTTCGGAGGTCGTGCCAGGCGGGGTTGGCCCGCGTCTTGCCGTTGCCGATCCCGGTGTCGACGAGGACGCGCAGCCCGTCGACGGACAGGGCGAAGCTGTGGCTGTCGATGCGGAGGACGCCCTCGTGGTCGGCGAAGTCGGGACGGAGCCATTCCTGTTCCGCGACGACGCCGGCGGTGGCGGCGGGCAGCAGCCACGGTCCGGTCGCGGGCGGCAAAGGGATCTCGTCGATGCGGTGGACGGTGACATCGCCCACGGTCCAGGAGGGGACGAGGACGTCGGTGGTCATGTGCATGTTCGTTCGCGCCTTTCTTCGATCGTGTGTCAGGAGCGCCGGCGTGGTGCGGTGAGTGCCGCGAGCGCCACCAGGGCGAGCAGAGCGGCGGTCGCGGCGTAGGCGTGCGACGTGAGGTCCAGGCCGTACCGTTCGGTGGCGGCGCCCGCGGCGATGGCGGGCAGGCTCATCGACAGGTAGCTGAGGACGTAGTAGGCGGCCAGGGTCGCGGCGCGGTCGTGTTCGGAGAGCGCGGCGAGCGTCATGCGCAGCGCGCCTTGTGACACGGCGCCGAAGGAGACGCCGGCCAGGGCCGCTCCGCCGAACAGGGCGGGCAGGCCCCCGCCGTGCAGGCCGCCCAGGGTCAGCGCCGCGGCCGGCACGACGGCGCAGCTTCCGGCCGTCGCGCCGGTGACCGCGGACGTCCGCCGGAGCGTCCACACGGTGAGCGCGGCGGCGGCGGTGACGGTGAAGAAGAGCATGCCGCCGGCTGCCTCGGAGGTGCGGGGCGCGACGAGGCGGACGAGGGCCGGTCCCAGGGAGGAGTAGAAACCGCCCAGGGCCCAGACGGCGACGACGCCCGTTCCCGCGAGCAGCAGGGCGCGGCGGGCCGGGCCCGGGACGGCGAGGCGGGGACGCAGGGAGTGCCACGCCCCTGCACGTCGGCGGGCCGTCTCCGGGGTGAACGCGATCGCGATCGCCTGCGCGGTGAACAGCGTCGCCAGCAGCAGGTACACGGTGACCGTGGGCGCGGGCGCGTACCGGACGAGCAGCGTGGAGGCCAGCACGCCGGCGGCCATGCCGCCCACGGGGGCGATGCCGTTGGTCAGGGCGGACCGGCCCGGGTGAGCCGGGCTCTCGAGGTCGAGGAGGGCGGCGCCCGCGGCGCTCGTGGCCGCACCGGTGGCGGCCCCCTGCAGGATCCGGGCGGCGATCAGTGCGCCGGAGCCGTCCGCCGCGGCGAGCAGCAGCATGGCGGCCGCCTCCAGTACGAGCGCGCCCGCGAGGACGGGGCGTCGCCCGAGGTGGTCGGAGAGCCCTCCGGTGGTGAGCAAGGACAGCAGGAGCGTCAGGGAGTAGGCGCTGAACACGAGCGTGACGGTCAGCGCCGACAGGTCCCATTGGTCCTGGTAGCGGGTGTAGAGCGGGGTGGGAGCGCTGGACGCCGCCAGGAGGGCGCCCAGGACCGAGGAGTGGAGGACGAAGGACCCGCGGGGCGTCGCACAGCGGCCCGCGAGTGCGCCCGGCGAGGCGCTGGACATGAAGACTCCTACCTAAAAGCAAATCGTTTGCTTTAAGTGCAGCGTAGGGCCTATCGTGCACTAAAGCAAACTTTTAGCTTTTGCGTGCGGGGCGGTCCCGTCCCGCCGCTCCCGACCGATCAGGAGACACCGCCCATGTCCGACGCCGGACTCACACCCGCGGAGGCGGCCCGCTGGGCCGTCCTTTCAGGGATCCCGCTGGCCGCCGACCGAAGCACCGCGGTCGCCGCCACCGCCGACCACATCCGCTCCGTCGTCTCGGTCCTGCGGGAACTGGACTTCGGGGACACCCCGCCCGCCGCCGCGTACCGCGCGGGAGAGGAGGAGTGCGATGCGGCCGTATGAGCTGTCCCTGACCGCCGCCGCCGACGCGATACGGGCCCGGCGCCTGTCGCCCGTCGAACTGGTCGACTCGGTGCTCGACCGCATCGCGCAGGTGGACCCCGGCCTCGGGGCCTATGTCACCGTCACGGCGGAACGGGCACGTCAGGCGGCGCGCGAGGCCGAACGCGAGGCCGCGGCCGGCCGCTTCCGAGGCCCGCTGCACGGCATCCCCATGGGCCTGAAGGACCTGATCGACGTCGCCGGCGTGGCGACCACGGCGAGCTCCCGGGTCCGGGCCGATCACCGTGCGGACGCCGACAGCACGGTCGCCGCGCGGCTGGCCGCGGCGGGCGCGGTGCTGGTCGGCAAGACCCACACCCACGAGTTCGCCTACGGGCTGACGACCCCGCAGACGCACAACGCCTGGGACCGCGGCCGGGTCGCGGGCGGCTCCAGCGGCGGGTCGGCCGTCGCCGTGGCCGCGGGCGCCGCGACCTTCGCCCTGGGCACCGACACCGGCGGATCGATCCGGGTGCCCGCCGCGCTGAACGGGGTCGTCGGCCTGAAACCGACGTACGGCCTGGTCCCCCGGCACGGCGTCACGTCGCTGGCCTGGTCGCTGGACCACGTCGGCCCCGTCACCCGCACCGTCGAGGACGCGGCGCTCGTCCTGTCCGCCCTGGCCGGGCACGATCCCCGCGACCCGGCCTCCCTGTCCGTCCCGGCCGCCGACTACCGGCCGAGCCCGGGCACGAGCCTGGCGGGCCTGCGCGTCGGGGTGCCGCGCAACCACTACTTCGACCGTGTCGACCCGCAGGTGGAGGCCGCGGTCCGGCGGGCCGTCGAGCGGCTGGAGTCCCTCGGCGCGCGGCTCGTCGAGGTCGAGATCCCGATGACGCGCTACATCCAGGCGACGCAGTGGGGCCTGATGGTCCCCGAGGCCACCGCGTACCACGAGAGGACGCTGCGGGCGGTGCCCGACCTGTACGCGGCGGACGTCCGCGTCCTGCTGGAGGCCGGTGCGCTGATGCCCGCCGCGGACTACCTGCGCGCACAGCGGTCCCGGACGCTGATGCGGCGGGCGTGGGCGCGCCTGCTGGACGAGGTCGACGCCATCGCCGCACCGACGGTCCCGGTGGCCGCGGTGCCGGCCGGCCAGGAGTCGATCACCTGGCCGGACGGCACGGCCGAGAGCGTCTCCGACGCCTACGTGCGGCTGTCCGCCCCCGCCAACATCACCGGGATCCCGTCGCTGTCCGTCCCGGTCGGCCGGGACGCGGCGGGCATGCCGGTCGGCATGCAGCTGATCGGGCGGCCGCTCGGGGAGGCCGTGCTGCTGCGGATCGGACACGCCTACGAGCAGACCGAACCGGCCCGCGAACTCGCCGCCGCGTAGGGGCCGGCCCGGTCCTGGACGGCCGGGCCGGCCCGCACCACCGCCGAGCCTTGACGCAACGGATTCGCTTTAAGCTGGTCGTATGAGCCGCAGGCCGATGGTGCGCCCGGGTGGGCGCAGTGCCAGAGTGCAGACGTCGGTGCACACCGCCGTCCGCGAGCTGGAGGCGGAGCTGGGACGTGACGCGCTGACGGTGCCGCTGGTGGCCGCTCGCGCGGGGGTCACCCCGTCCACGATCTACCGCCGCTGGGGCGACCTGCAGGAGCTGCTGTCGGACGTGGCGGTCGAGCGGCTGCGGCCCGAGACACCACCGGAGGACCGGGGAGACCTGGCGTCCGATCTCGACGCCTGGGCCGAGCAGTTCCTGGAGGAGATGGCCTCTCCTCCCGGCCGCGCCTACATCCGCGACGCGCTGCTCGGCGACCCGGACGGCGACAACGCGGGCCAGTGCTCGGCCTACGCGGCCGAGCAGATCAAGGTCATCCTGGCTCGGGCGGCCGGACGCGGGGAGCCCACGCCCGACGTCGAGACGGTCATCGACCGTGTCGTCGCGCCGATCATGTACCGGATCCTCTTCCGCCCGGCGGGACTCGACGCCCCGTACGCACGCCGCCTCGTCGCAGGGCTCCTCGCCGCGACCAGCTGACCCGGTCGATATGGGGTCCGCGCTTGCCGGTGACCGCAGAGGCTAGGAACGGGGCGCCGCTCGGCCGGGTGCGGGGGAGCGGATGGGCGACCGGTCGTGCCTGGCGACGGGGGCCAGCGGTTACATCGGGGGACGGCTGGTGCCTGAGCTGCCAGCAAGGCGCCCTCCGCCGGGCGCGCCCGAGACTGACGCGGGCGCGACTCCCGCGCCACCAGATGCGGTGCATTGCCCGTTCGGCGCGGCGGCTGCGCGACCATCCGTGGGCGGGACGTTCGTCTGACCGCAGATGGAGTGAGGCGGTCAGGTTGCGGCTGGCGGCCGTCCTGGCGGCCGCGTGGAGATCGCCGAGGCCGACGCGACAGACCTCGAGTCGACCGGGCGCGCCAAGGACGGCGTAGACGTCGCCCACTACCTGATCCACGCGATCGCCAGGGGGCACGGCATCGCCGAGGTCAACCGGCGGGCGGCGCGGTGTTCGGCGCGGGGGCGTGGGACGGCTGGTCTACCTGGGCGGCATGACCCCCGCCGACCGGCTGCCGCCGCACCCGGCGTCCCGGGCCGAGGTCGAGCATGGACGATCGGTCCTGTGCCACGAGCGCGTCCGCCGAACGGCTGTGGCAGGTCGTCGAAGGCATCGGCGGGGAGCACGGCTGGTACTCCTTCCCGCTCGCCTGGTGGGTCCGGGGCGTCATCGACCGGCTGGTCGGCGGCGTTGGGCCTGCGGCGGGGCCGCCGCGACTCCAGGCGGCTGCGCGTCGACTTCTGGCGCGTTGAGGAGATCGAAGCGGGACGGCTGCTGCGGCTGCGCGCGCAGATGCGCCTGCCTGGCCTGGCGTGGCTGGAACTGGGCGTGCGCGAGCAGGGCGGCCGCGCCAGTCCACACCCAGCGGGCGCAGAACGCTCTAACCTTGACCGCGTTGTGGTTCGTTGTGGAACCGGTCATGACCGAGGGGACCCACCATGCTGGCGCTCGTCCTGCTGTTCGGTTTTCTGGCCGGAATGATCACCGCCTTGGTCGTGGTCGTCTGTGGCGTTGTGATGGCCGTCCGGCATTGGCGGCGCTCCCCGGCCGGGCGGCTGAGAGCGGCCGCGTTCCTTGCTGTCGGAGTGGCCATCGGCGTGTACGCCTGGGGGATGGCGTACACGGGAATGGCGGTGCTGGAGGCAGAGGACGGCGGTACGGACTCCTCCCCGCTCAGGCCATGCCGAGGGGAGGCCGACCCCGCGACGGTGGCACGGGTCATCGACTACCGGGTCGGTTTGGTACCGCTCCGCTTCGAATGCCACCTGGCCGGCGGTGGAAGCTACACCACCTCGTCGGTGCCCGGATACGTCAACCCTGTCGCATGGATGCTGGGAGCGGCGGGGCTCATCGGTTTCATGGTTTCAGCGGCGTCCTCGAAGCGGCCGTCCCGCACGTCGAACGACGAGGCCGGCGTGGTGCTGTGACCGCTCCGGAAGTCGGGGAACGTCGGAACGCAAGGTCACGCTTAGCACCCCGCTGACCCCCGCCTTGCGGAAAAGCACCGCCAACAGCGAAACCCGAACGTCGGGGGACAAGAAGAACACCAAGTCTGGTCCTCGAACCGGATCACCCGGGTCATTTACGGTAGACACCGTTTGATCTGGTGAGTTGCGGTAGCAGATCGGCGGCGATGCCGACGAAGGGGCCGCTCGGCTGTAGGCGTCCATGCCCGCCTTGGGCATCGGCTTCTCCCTGTGCGGCATTCTCGGCCAGCACGGACAGGTCGGCGAAGTCCGGACCAGGCGGGAGCCCGCAGGACAGTTCGACCATGTCGCCGCCCATCCGTGGTGCCCGCGTCTCCGTCGTCACCGCGGCATCTCGAAACCGGAGACGATCACGGCGTTGGTGTCGGCCGCCGCCTGCCGCAGCGGCTTCAGCCAGGGAGTGTCGGGGTTCGCGTTCGTAGCGACGGTGCAGGCGGCGGCAGGCGTTCAGCCAGGACGCGGTCCGTTCCACGACACAGCGAGGCGGCCCACCCTGGTGGAGGACTGGATGCCGCGGCGGGCGATGCACGGGGTGATGCCTCGCGCACGCAGCCAGGCGTGGTCATCTTCCTTGTCGGCGTGCAGCCTGCACGGTCGCGGGCGGCGCGGGCCACGGCGCGAGCGGATCGGCGGGATGCCCTCGGCCAGCCGCCGCGACGCCGACTTGCCGTGGGTGTTGGCGGCCAAGAACCCGACACACAGCGGCACTCCGACACACGACCAGCAGATGGATCTTCGCCCCAGGTTTGCCGGGGTCGACAGGACTGGGGCCTGCCAGCTCCCCCTGACCGCGCGGACGCTGGCCGAGTCGTATCGCGCACCGCGACCAGTTCAGCTCACGGGCCGCGCCCAGCCTGCCCAGCATGATCCGGTGCAGCTTGGCCCACACTCGGACGGGCCTGGGGCCACGTGTGCGAAGCGGCGATACACCGTCTGCCAGGACGCGCCGAACACCCTCGGCAACTGCCGCCACGTGCAGCCCGTGGTGGCCACGAACATGATCGCCGCGGCACCCTTCCGATCGCCGTACCGGCACCGCCCGCCACCTGCGGCCGCGTCGGCGACGGTGGCACGACCCGCTTGAACAACCCCCAACTCGTCCTGCGGAGGTCTGGGCTCGCAGGTGCACGTAGCCGGTCAGGGCCGCCGTTACAGCCCGGCGCACCAGCCGGGGTTTCGGCGCCCAGCGCCCAGCGGCACCTGCCCGGCGGTGCCGTTGGTGACCAGTCCCAGGAGCCGGTGCTCACAGCCGACGTAGTTGTGTCCCAACGCGTCGGTGTCCTTGGCCGCCTCCGAAAGGTCGACGGGTAGGCAGCTGTGCCGCCATCTTCCACCTGTTCAGGACACGGACGGCCGGATTTGAGACGATCTCGACGGGTTGATCAGACATGGATGTTCCTATGAGATAAGTGCACTGGAGCCGCTGAGACAGGGAGGATTCGCCAGGTGGCCGATGCGGACGGGCAGGTGCTAGCGGGCCGATACCGGCTGGTTCACCGGCTGGGGGCGGGCGGCTTCGGCGAGGTCTGGCGCGGGGTGGACGAGCGCCTTGAGCGCGAAGTGGCGGTGAAGGTCCTGCTGGGCGGCGCAGACCCGCAGGCCGCCCGACTCTTCGAACGCGA
Organism: Actinomadura miaoliensis; assembly: GCF_039536785.1. Taxonomy (NCBI): domain Bacteria; kingdom Bacillati; phylum Actinomycetota; class Actinomycetes; order Streptosporangiales; family Thermomonosporaceae; genus Actinomadura; species Actinomadura miaoliensis. The sequence goes on along the minus strand of NZ_BAAAZG010000039.1, from coordinate 21,267 downwards.
GGCCAAACTCGGCGCGAAGCTGGCGCATCCCGGGATCACCGTGGTGCACGACGTCGGGGTCGACTCCTCCCGCTGGTTCGTGGTGATGGAACTGCTCGGCGGCCGGGACCTGGCCGCGGTGCTGGCGACCAGCCCGCAGGGCCTGGAGATCACCGAGGTCGCCGAGTGGGGCGCGCAGGTCGCGGAGGCGCTGGCGGTGGCGCACGCCGCGGGCATCGTGCACCGCGACATCAAGCCCGCCAACCTGATGTTGCTGGACGGCGGACGCATCAAGGTCTGCGACTTCGGCATCGCGCGAGCCGCCGGGGCCACCGCCAGCGTGACCGCTCAGGGGTACGCCTCCCTGGCGTACGCGGCTCCCGAGCAGCTTTCGAACGAGACGGTCGACGCGCGTGCCGACCTGTATTCGCTGGGCTGCACCCTGTACCACCTGATGACCGGGCGCCCGCCGTTCTCCGGAGACACTCCGATGGCGATTCTGGCGGGGCACCTGTCCAGGACGCCCGACCTGCCGAGTTCACTGCGCGCCGAAATCCCCTCCGCCCTCGACGAGATCCTCTTGGAACTCCTGGCCAAGAGTCCCGCCCAGCGTCCGGACGACGCCACCGTGCTCGCCGCCCGGCTGCGCGCCGCCGCCGCGGGGCAGCACCCTCCTGGCGCGCGGACCCGGCGCATGGGGTCGGCGAACACGCCGGATCCCCAGGTGGAGGGAGCGGTTTTCCTCGGCACCATGGACTGGAACGCCACAGCGCAGGAATTCCGCGGCCGCGACTACCAGACCTTCACCGCCGTGTTCCTGCCCGGAAAAGACACGCGCGGCGCCTCCGTATGGGGTGACGGTATCTACACTGATGATTCTTCGATCGGTTTGGCGGCGGTTCATGCCGGCATCATCTCCTTGAGGCAGGGGGGAACGGTCACGTTCCAGACTCGTCCTGGCCGGGAGTCGTATGCCGGAGCGAAACGCAATGGTGTCTGGACCTCCGCCTGGGGCTCCTGGTCGGGCAGCTTCGTCTTTCCCCTGCCGCAGCCGGCGGCGCACGCGAGCCGGCCGGTCACGGAACCGGTTTTCCTCGGTGTCATGGATTGGGGTGCCACGGCGGCGAGCTTCCGCGGCCGTAATGACGAGATATTCACCGTCATTCTCCCACCCGGAGGAAACGTGCGCGACGGCAATGTGTGGGGTGACGGTATCTACACTGATGATTCTTCGATCGGTTTGGCGGCGGTTCATGCCGGCATCATTTCCCTGAGGCAGGGGGGAACGGTCACGTTCCAGATCCGTCCTGGCCGGGAGTCGTATGCCGGAGCGAAACGCAATGGTGTCAAGACCTCCACCTGGGGCTCTTGGTCGGGCAGCTTCGCGTTTCACTGACCTCCGCCGTCAGCGACCGGCGCACCCGCGCGCAGACCTGAGTGCGGCGATCTCCGCCGGCAGAACGATGCACCGTGAGGCGGGCCGCCGCCCGATCAAGACCTGGCGGGTCCCGCCCGGATCACCGGTCGTCGGCGCCGGTGCTCGCCAGGACGGGGCTGTTGACGTGATTGTTGGGGGATGGGCCCTCGAATCGCCTCGGAGAGGGGACGCACGCGATGACGCCGCGGATCGGTTCCCGGTAGTACTGGCCCATCAGGAGGGGGGCTTCGCTTCATGGAATGGCCGCGCATGACCAGGCGTGCGGGGTCGGCGCCCGGACTGGGCGGCCAGGAAGCGGGCCGCGCGCGAAGTGCTCCACCGGGATGTCCTGCGAGGCCGCCGACAGGCCCGGCGCCAGGGCCAACGCCTCAATCGGGCGGTTGAGCAGCGGGCTCTGTGAGGGGGCGTCCCGCGCTCGCCGTCCGCTCGGCTTCGCGTCAGCGATTCCGGTCCGCACCGCCTCCCAAAGCACCCAGAAGACGGTTCTGAAAACTGGCCGACCGCCCCAGCCCACAAGGCCGGGCCGGGGCGGTCGGCCGAGAGGCCAGGGTGTCAGGGCGTCAGCGTGACCCTCTCGGACTGGAATTCGGTGCGGCCCAAGAATGCGGTGACGAAGACGTCCGAGGGCTCGTCGACAGGGACGGACGTCGCCTTGAAGGTGGCGGATGTGGAACCCGCGGGGATGGTCACCGGGGTCTGGACGTCCAGAATTCCCCAGCTCGGCTGCAGGAAGACCTCGGTGTCGATATCGGAGGGGCCTGCGAGGGTGATGGTCCCTTCGAAGGACGTGCCGCTCTTGGCCGATTCGGGCAGGGTGACCGCCGTGATCCGGGGATGGATCGTGATCTCGAGGAAGGCGGTGGCCTGGAAAGCGGTCGCCTTGAGCAGCACGCGGGTCGTCTTGGTGACATCGCTGGTGCTGAGGGAGAAGCCCCCGCTGGTGCTGCCCTCGCCGATGTAGACGGAGCTTGTCTCCAGCCGCACGGCGGGGTTGTCGTCGACGACGCTCACCTGCACCGGCACGCCGCTCTCCGGGGCCGGGTTGGCGAGCTCGACGTGGAACTGTTCCCAGTGCTGCAGTCCGTAGAGATCACCCGAGTATCCGGGGCGGATGCTCACCTTCTGGCTGCCGTCGAACGGGGGAACGAGGACCTTCGACGCGGTGAGAGTGCGGGTCCCCAGCGTGAAGGAGATGGTGACCTTGGTGTCCTGGGTGACCGGGCGCACCTGGATTCCCGACCCCGTGATCACGCCGTAGCCCCCCGCGCTGATGAGGACCGTTTCGGGCACCGTCACCGCGGGATTGTCGGAGGCCAGCCGCACGATCGTCCCGCCGGCGGGGGCGGGACCGGTGAGGCCTATGTTCACGCTCACGGAGTTGGGTGCCGACGACGGCGGAATCTCCACCATCTTCAGCCCCGGGTAGACGTTGAGGTCATGGTTGAGGGACTGTCCTTTGTAGCCGGCGGTGACATGCGCGACGTACTGAGGGCCCTCGACCAGCGCGGCGGTCATGGGAACGGCGGCGCTTGTCTGCCCAGGCCGCACCGTGATGCTGGCCGGGACGGTGAGCGACGACCGGTCCGAGCGCAGCGAGATCTTCACGGGGGAGCGGGGCGCGCAGCTCAGGCTGACCGCGCCGGATACCTTGTCACCCGCATAGGCCACCGCGGGCGCGGTGAACCCGGTCAGCGTCGGACTGCACGCGGCGGCCGATGCCTGCTGACCGGGCACCGCCAACAGGGCCGCCGGCAGCAGCGCAGCGACCACTAGGCTTTTTCTCATCAATCCCCCATCTGATCTGATCGACGGATCGAGACCGTGCCGGGGGGACGGGGCCCGCGTCCCACGAAGCAGGTCATCGACAGTGAGGACGCCTAAGATCGTCTAAAGCCTGACGCCGTGGCCACAAGCGGACTAAAACGCTCAAGACTGGCAAAACGCCTACCTCACCGCAGGCCACCGCCCCCATCCTGCTGTCGCCCCGGCTCGCCGGACTTCTCCGGCGTCTTGACCAGCGAGGTTGTCGACAAAAGAGCGCCGGCGCCTCCGGGCCGGGGCTGTCTCCAGCCGATACGCCGCCACATTCGCGGGTCCAGCCACCGTCCGGCCACACGCGGACGCCACCCCGGCGACGAGCGTTTCCAGCCAGCGGCGTGTCCAGCCGCATAGGGTCCGCAGGCGGCAACGAGACGCCTGCCCAGAATTCGACTGAAATGCCCTGCGTCTTCGATGCCGCCGCCCATGTTGCGGACAACGTGACGGGGCCGGCTCGCCGAACTCGTCCGTCCGAGGCGTACGAGTGGTGCGGGAAACGGATGCGTCTTGCGCAGCCACCGGAAGTGGCTTGCGGGGTAAGGGGGGTGACACCCGCAGGGGAGTCGGAGAGGGGCGGTCTGAGGCGACGGTACGGGTGAGGATGCCGAACGAGGGGGTCTGCATGATCGCGACGTTGTACGAGCGGTGGCTGCTGGAGATGTGGGCCGGGGACTTCCGGCTCGCCCACGAATTGGTCACGCCCGGCTTTGTCGGGCACTGGCCGGAACGGGAGGTGCGGGGGCCCGAGCAGTTGATCGAGGCGCTGGCCCAGGCGCACGCCCCATTCGACGACGTCACGGTGACGCTGGATGTGGGGCCGATCGTCGACGGTGAGCGGGTCGCCGCGCGGTGGACGTTCGGCGGGCGTTACAAGGGCGGCATGCCCGGCGCGACCGCACCCCCGGGCACGGCTGTCTCGTTGAGCGGCCACGACATCCTGAGGGTCGAGGGCGGCCGGTTCGCGGAGTACTGGGTGATCTCCGACGTCCAGACCTTCTCCCGGCAACTCGGCATGAGCTGAGAACCGGACGCTTCGTGGAGGGAGGTGGACGTTCAGGCGATCGTGGTGACGAAACCGCTGATCAGGGGGTGGGTACTGCAGGCGTTCGAGACGGGGGTTGATCAGGTCGGCAGCCTGATCGAGGGTACGGTGGCTGGCCGCGCACTCCTGCTCGTCAGCTCAGTGGTCCTAGTCGATGTCCAGCCCTGGGCACCAGCCCAGCTGTGCACGGCCGCACCGGACGCGCTGGCCCGGTCGGGCGGCCTGACACGGTGCGGCGGCGCGCCGTACCTGCACACCCTGCCCTTGCCGAACTCATGAGCTTCGGCCGTCTCGCGGTCCGGCGGATGCCGAAGCCATACCGGTCCTCTTCTGCGGGGCGCACCGGCACCCGAATGTGTAGCTGTGCGTAATGGTGATCACGACCGGTGCGGGATGGAGCGCTCGGTAGTGCCTGCACTACTTCGCATGGGCAACTGGCTGCATTGATGGGGCGGCACGCGCTTTCTAGCGTCGAAAGCCGTCGATTCAGGCTCCTGGAAGGTACCCGCCATGTCAGTGCCCCTGCCCGCCGACGTCGTCCGCCTCGAACGCGTCAGCAAGACGTACGGAGGTGATCAACCTGTCACGGCGCTGGCCGAGGTCGACGTCCGGTTCGCCCGTGGAACGATGACGGCGGTGATGGGGCCGTCCGGCTCCGGTAAGAGCACCCTGCTGCACTGCGCGGCCGGACTGGACCGGCCCACCTCCGGACGCGTCATGATCGGCTCAACCGATCTTTCGTCGATGTCCGAGAAGCGGCTGACCGAACTGCGTCGCGACCGGATCGGTTTCATCTTTCAGGCGTTCAACCTGGTGGGCGCGCTGACCGTGGAGCAGAACATCCTGCTGCCGGCACGGCTGTCCGGCAGGCGCCCGGACCCGGCGTGGGTCGCCGAGGTGATCGAACGGGTCGGGCTGGGCCCCCGCCTCGGGCACCGGCCGACGCAGCTGTCCGGCGGGCAGCAGCAGCGTGTGGCGATTGCCCGGGCGCTGGTCACCCGGCCTGAGGTGATCTTCTGCGACGAGCCCACCGGCGCGCTCGACACGCAGACCGCGGCCGAGGTGCTGGGCCTGCTGCGGTCGGTGGTCGACCAGGCCGGGCAGACGGTGATCATGGTGACCCACGACCCGGTCGCCGCGTCGTATGCCAACCGCGTCATGGTGCTGGCCGACGGGCGGATCGTGCGGGACATGCCCCAGCCCGGCGTCCAGCGGATCGCCGAACAGCTGGCGATGCTCGACCGCCGGCAGCGGCAGCCCATCACGAGCAGGGAGGGCTGAGCGATGCTCGGACTCGCCGCACAGATGCTGCGATACCGCAAGGGCACTTTCGTCGCGACCTTCCTCGCGCTCGCCGCCGGGGTCGTGGTCCTGACGGTGTGCGGGGTGCTCGTGGAGTCGGGGCTGCGGTACAAGGGAGAGCCGCAGGGGTACGGCGCGGCTTTCGCCGTCGTCGCACGGCACCAGCTCACGGTGCAGGGGCCGGAGCGGTTCGGCGAGCGCGAGACCAGCACGGTGACGCTGCCCGAGCGCGGCACCGTCCCGGAGTCGCTGGTCGGCAAGGTCGCCGCGGTGCCCGGCGTGGCGAGCGCTGTGGCGGACCGCACGATCACGGTTGCGGCGGCGGCCGCGCCGAAGGTGCCCGTCACAGGCCACGGCTGGGGAAGCGCGGCGCTCACTCCGTACAAGGTGGTGTCCGGCACCGCGCCGCGGATCCAGGGTGAGGTCGTCGTCGACGAGCGGCTCGCCGCGGCGGGGAAGCTGCGTCCCGGCAGCACCACGGCGATCCTCACCGGCGGGACCGTTCAGCAGGTCCGGCTGAGCGGCGTCGTCAAGGCGTCCGGCGTGCGCGGGCCGCAGGCGGCGCTGTTCTTCACCGACGCGCAGGCGGCCCGGCTCTATCCGCGTCCCGGCCGCGTCGACGCGATCGGCGTGATCCCCAAGAAGGGCGCCGACCGGGCGGCCGTGACCGCCGCGGTGGAGCGCATCGCGGACGACGCGGGGGCGAAGGCCTACACGGGTGACGAGCTGGGGCTGGCCGAACAGCCCGAGGCGGTCGCCGCCAAGAGCTTCGCCTTGGAGGCGGGCGGCGCGTTCGGCGGCTACGCCGCGCTGATCATCGGTTTCGTGGTCGCCGCGACGGTCGGCCTGTCGGTGCGGTACCGCCGCCGCGACTTCGCCCTGCTGCGGGCGATCGCCGCGACGCCGGGCCAGGTACGGCTGCTGATCCTCGGCGAGGTGGGCATGCTGAGCCTGCTCGCCGCAGTGGTGGGCGTCCCGATCGGCCTGCTCGCCGGCCTCTGGATCGGAGACGAGCTGGTGACCCGCGGCTTCGTCCCGGAGAACTTCACCATGAGCGGCGGGCTCCTGGCCGCGCCGGCGGTGACCGCGGCGGTGGCCGCCGTCGCGCTGCTGTCCGCCTGGATCGCCGCCCGGCGCACCACCCGCATCCGGCCCACCGAGGCGCTCGGCGAGGCGGCCGTGGAGACGGCCCTCGGCGGCAGGGGCCGGGTCGTGTCCGGCCTGGCGCTCCTCGGCGGCGCGGTCGCGCTGATCGGCCTCACCGGCAGCACCGGTGGCCAGACGGCCATGGGCGCCGCGGTGGGCATGTTGTACACGTTCGTGCTGGCGATCGCGCTGCTCGCCCCGTGGATCAACCGGGCCGCCGCGGTGGCGCTCGCCCCGGTCCTGCGGACCGTCTTCGGCGACAGCGGTTACCTGGCCGCCGCGAACCTGCGGGCGAACGCGCGCGGCATGGTCGCCGTGCTGACGGCGCTGGTGCTCTCCGTCGCGTTCGGCGGCACCGTCTGGTTCCTGCAGGACAACCTGGAGCGCCAGACGGTGATCCAGAGCAGGGAGGGGACGCTCGCCCAGCACGCGCTGGTCGGCGGCGCCGGCCTGCCTGCGGCGGCGGCCGCCCAGGCCCGTCAGATCCCCGGCGTGCTGGCCGCGACCGGAGTCCGCCGTACCTCGGTGCTCGTGCCGTTCATGGATGAGGCGATGACGGTGGTCGCCCAGGGCATCGATCCGCAGGGCGCGAACCAGACCATGGACTTGAAGGTGAAAGCGGGGAGCCTCGCCGAGTTGGAGGCCGGCACCGTGGCGGTGTCCTCGTCCCAAGCGGACACGGCGGGCTGGAAGATCGGCGGCAAGGCCAGGCTGTGGCTCGGAGACGGCACGCCGGTCCACCTCAAGGTCGTCGCCATCTACGACCGGAATTTCGGGTTCGGTGACATCACGCTGAGCAACGCGACGCTCGCCGGACACACCGCGAGCGATCTCCACGACCACGTGCTGATCCGCAGCGCGCCGGACGCCGACGTGGGCTCGGCCCTGACGAAGCTGGCGGGCGCCTACCCGGCGAGCGCCGTGACCAGCACCGACCAGTTCACCGGCGAGCTGGCCGAGGACCTGGCGATCAGCTCGTGGCTGAACAAGCTGCTGGTCGCCGTGCTGGTCGGGTACGCGGTGCTCGCGGCCGCCAACACACTGATCATGGCCGCGCTGGCCCGGGCCCGGGAGCTGTCCCTGCTGCGCCTGGTCGGGGTGACCCGCCGCCAGGTGAAGCGGATGGCGAACGCCGAACAGGCCGCCTTGCTGGGCGTGGCGCTCACGATAGGCATCGCGATCGCGGCGGTCACACTGTCCTCGATCGTCAACGCCGTCGCCGGGCAGCCCGTCCCGTACGTTCCGGCGCTGGGCTGGGTGGTCATCGTCGGCGGCACGGTGGCGCTGGCGCTGGTGTCCACGATCATCCCGATCGGACGGCTCCTCCGTACCCCGCCGGTCGAGGGCATGGGCATCCGCGAGTAGCACCGCGCCCGCTCCACACCAGCCGGGTGCGCCGCCCGCCGAGCGGCGCACCCGGCTCGTCGCCGCCGAAACAGACGGCGATACGGTCACGCGCCGAGCCCCCAGCGCCACCCCCGCCGGAGCCGTCCTGCCAGCCGAGCCTGTAGGCCCGTACTGGCGCCCTGCCCACCACCCGCAGGCAAACGCCCCACCCACCCGAGAATGCCGATCAGACCGTGCCAGCCACCCCCGCCCCGAATCCCCGCGCTGCGTGCCTGCGCCGCGTCCCCGCGCCGCGTCCCCGCGCTGCGTGCCTGCGCCGCGTCCCCGCGCCCAGCCGCGCTGCCAGCGCCGCGGCGACATGCCGTTGCGGACCCAGCGGAGGCGCCAACCCATGCTGCCGGGCCGCCGCGTTCATCCACACAGCCTGAGGTCGCACTGATTTGGAACTCAAGGGGACAGCCGGGCGCTGCTGTTTGGGCGTCCGCTTGTTTTGGGCCGGTGTGGTGTGTGGGCTGTTTCGTCGATTTTTGCTGCGGTGGTTGTTCGGCTGTGGCGTTGGCGTTGGCGTTGGCGTTGGCGTGGTGCTGCTGGTCGCGCTGGACAGCGGCGCTGCGGTGGCTCGGCTGTTGGGGCCGGTTGTGTGGGATGGCTGGAATGGCTGCGGCAGCTTGGCCGCGGTGCTGCTGGTGGTGTTCCGCATGGGAGGCGTGTTTCGGCATGGTCGGGGCGTGACGCCTGGCGGGTTGTGGAGGCGTTCGCGGGGGGCCATGTTGAGTGTCATGTGCCCCGATGGTCTCCGACGTGTGGCCGTGCGACATTCCCCGGCGCCCTGGTGGAGGTGCCTTCGTCAACCTGTGCGGTGTCAGTCGCGAAAGCGCCCCTCTTATGGGGGACTGCCCTCGGGGTGTAAGGGCCACCCGAATATGCCGCATTGTCACAGGGCAATGGGGCGGGTGGTTGCCGGTGATGGTGTCGTCGGGGGCGGGGCGTCAGGAATTGCGGCGGGGGACGGTGGAGTAGTCCTGGCCGTCCAGTTTGGCGATGTCGTCGGCGGTGACATGGGCGGTGCGGCCCTTCCAGGACTCGCCCTCCATCTCGATCCAGGCGATGCGGGCGCCCCAGACGCCGTCGGGCAGCCGCTCCCAGACCAGCAGGTACGCCGGGCCTGACGCGGTGGCGGAGTGGATCATCGGTGGAACGTGAGACATGTGATCGTTTTAGCCGGTTCCTCTGACAATCGCGCGCGTCTTCCGACTTTACGCCTCGGGAAAATGACGGCGCCGTCTGACTCGGCGTCCGCCTGAGGACGGCCTCGTGCGTTCGACGGTGACCGTTCGTGGTCCGCGGCCTCGTCCGGATTTTCCGTAGGGTCGCCGGTATGCCGTACGAGTACGTCGGGCCGGCCGAGATCCTTCGGCGGGTCGACGGGGTGGCGGGACGGCCCGTCCGTTCCCCGGCCGACCTGGACGAATGGCTCGCCGAGCGCCGCGACGAACGCGACGAGCCGTTCACCTTCGTCGTGGACGGGGACGGCACGCTGCTGATCGCGCCGCGCCGCAGCGAGCACGTGGCGTGCGCCGGCGGCCGCCCCGTGCTGGCCGCCGGAGAGATCGCCTTCGACGGCCGCGAAGGACGCTGGGCCGTCACCGGGGTCACCAACCAGTCCACCGGCTACTGCCCGGACGCAGGATGCTGGCCCGCCGTGGCCGCCGCGCTCGACCGGGCGCGAGTGCCGCACCCCGGCGGTTTCACGGACGTGTTCGTCTTCCGCCACTGCCCGTGCTGCGGGGAGCTCAACCTGGTGAAGGACGCCCACTACGTGTGCGTCTTCTGCGACGCCGACCTCCCCTCCTGAGGGGCGGCCCGCGGAGTTCCGGCCGTCAGCGGGCGGTGAGGGCGGCTTCCTCCCGGGCGCGGGCGTCGTAGCGGGAGCGGGCCTCGACGACCTCCTCCAGATGGGTCTCCACCCAGGTCACGAGGGTGCCGACGGCGTCCAGCAGGGTGCGGCCGAGCGGGGTGAGGGCGTAGTCGACGCGGGGCGGCATCACCGGGTAGACGGTGCGGGAGACCAGGCCATCGCGTTCGAGACCGCGCAGGGTGACGGTGAGCATCCGCTGGCTGATGCCCTCGATGTCCTTCTTCAGCTCGGTGAACCGCTTGGTCTCCGTGCCCAGGTGCGCGATCACGTACAGCGACCACTTGTCGCCCACCCGGCCGAGGATCTCCCGCGAGTGGATCGCGACCGGACCGTCGCACGCCCCGGCATCGGGTCTGACCTCCATGGTTCCCTCCCTGTGACCACGGCAGAAATAAGTGCCTTCTTGTGCGTCCGCTTTGCCTTTCCGCAGGATGGCACCAGTTCCCATCCGTAAGTCAGGCATGGAGGGGAACCCGCTTACCATCCGGAACTCAAGGAGACACGATGACGACCGACCTTGTCGAGATCCCCGGCTACGTCGCCGGAACCTGGGTCGTGGACCCGGTCCACTCCAGCGTGGCGTTCTCGATCCGGCACCTGATGGTCGCCAGGGTCCGCGGACGCTTCGGCGACTTCACCGCCGAGATCGTCACCGCGGACGACCCGCTGGAGTCCGCGGTGACCGCCACCATCCAGGTGGCCTCGGTGGACACCGGCAACGCCGACCGCGACGCCCACCTGCGCAACGCCGACTTCTTCGAGGCCGACCGGTATCCGACGATCACCTACCGTTCCACCGGCCTGCGGCCCGACGGGGAGGCGTTCGCGCTGGACGGCGAGCTGACCATCAAGGACGTGACCAGGCCCGTGCCGCTGCGCCTGGAACTCGGCGGCTTCGGCCCCGACTACTTCCTGGAGGACCCGTCCAAGGGCGCCCGCGCCGGGTTCACCGCCACCGGCCGGATCAACCGGCTCGACTTCGGGGTCGGTGGCGAGGGCACCGTCCCCGGCGGCGCCGTGGTGCTGGCCCACTCGATCGACATCACCCTCGACATCGAAGCCGTGCTCAAAACCGACTGAAGAGGTCGGAGAGGTCGGCAAGAGTGGTGATCCGGTGGACCTGGGGGGCCTTCGGCCCGGCGTCCCCGTCCGCCTCCACGCGGGTTCCCCCGGGGCGGTCGAGCCAGACTCCGTGCAGGCCCGCCGACGCCGCGGCGAGGGCGTCGGTGTGCAGCCGGTCGCCGACGTAGGCGACCGCGTGCGGGGCCAGCCCCAGGCCCGCGCAGGCGCGGCGGAAGATGGCCGGGTCGGGCTTGGCGGCCCCCGCCTCGCTCGACGCCACCACGTACGGCAGGTGGGAACCGAGACCGATCCGCTGCACCTTCGCGCGCTGCTGGGCGGCGTCTCCGTTGGTGATGACGCCCAGCAGCAGCGCGCGCCGCCCCAGCTCATCCAGGGCGGGCCGCACGTCGGGGTAGGCGCGCCACGCGTCCCGGTAATGCCGCTGGTACTCGGTCATCCAGGCGTCGGCGCGGTCGGCATCCCAGGCGCCGAGGCCCAGTTCGCCGGCGAGTGTCGTGATCCGTAGCCGCCGCTGTTCGGTGAAGCCGAGTTCGCCCGCCAGGTAGCGGTTCATGGTGATCTCGGTCAGCTCCTGCCAGCGGCGGGTCAGGTGCTCGGGGTCGAAGCCGGGCAGTGACCGTACGACCGCCTGCGACGCCGCCGCCTCGTGGTCCATCAGCGTGCCGTCGAGGTCGAACAGCACCGCCTCGACGGAGTTGGGCCCTTCCACATCAGCGAATCTACCCGTGCCGGAAATCGGGGTGCCGTGCGGAGAACCGGTCTGGATAATCCCGGTTCATGCGCTTAACTGGCGAATTTGAAACGCATCTGACGGTGCGGTGCCACGGCGACGAGGAGATCGAGGCCCTCGCCCGCTGGGCGGCCGACCACGGCCTGAAGTTCGCGCACATCGTCCTGGACCGTGGCCGCGTCTGCTCCCAGCCGATGCTGACGCAGCGCACGAGCGGGACCCTCGCCCAGGCCCGGACCGCCGCCGAGCGCGCCGCCGACGACCTGCGCGCGGGCGGCTTCACGGTGCGCCGGACGAAGATCGAGGCCGCGCCCTGGAACGACGGCGTCCCCGCGTCCGACGCCGACGCCGGCGGCCCGTACTACTTCGAACACCACATCAAGCTGCTGCTGGAGGCCGGTGACGACACCGCCGCCCTGGCCGCGTCCGTCGCCCCGCATGCCGCGCACCTGTCGCGCAACGCGCGCCGCGTCCGCGCGGACGGCAGGCGCGAACGGTTCGTCACCCAGCGCTGCCACGGTGTCGGCGCGCGGACGGCCGGACGGCGCCTGGACGCCCTGACCGCCGTGCTCAGCGCCCGGGGGCACGGCATCGCGTCCGTGGAACGCGAGTTCGTGGTGTTCGACGACGACGTCTCGCTCGACGACGGCTGGATCACGGAGGCCGCGCCATGACGACCCGGTGGGACGACTTCGACCACGGCCCCTGGCCGGCCGACGACGAGGTTCCGCACGACACCCCCGACGCCGGGACGCGCCGCCGCCTCGGCCTGCCCGCGACGCTGCGTCCGGTGCCAGGGGCCGTCCAGCGGCCCGTGTTCGACCCCGCGCTCGTCCAGCACTTCATGGCGATGCGGGCGGGCGAGCCGCGGTTCGCGTCCGCCGAGCAGGAGGCCCGCTGGTACGCGGCGCGCCGCCGCGCCGTCGACCACGTGCTCGCCGCGGTCGGCGACTCGCCGTGGGCCGAGAACCTGGTGCTGCGCGGCAGCGTCCTGCTGCGCGCCTGGTACGGGGAGGCCGCCCGCGAGCCCGGCGACCTTGACTTCGTGGTGCTGCCCACGTCGTGGCGCATGCCCGAGGGGCGCACCCGCCGGATGATGGACGGCATCGCCGCGATCGCCGACCACGTCTCCGCGGACGACGACGTACGCGTGCGCGCCGACGGCGCCGTCACCGAGGACATCTGGACCTATGACCGCGTGCCCGGCTGCAGGCTCCTGCTGCACTGGAGGACCGACGGCCTGCCGCACGGCACCGTCCAGCTCGACTTCGTCTTCGGGGAGGAGCTGCCCGGCCCGCCCGAGCCCACGCTCGTCCCGCGCGGCGACGGCGGCGAGCCCGCCCTGCTCAACGCCGCCACGCCGGAGGTGTCGCTGGCGTGGAAGGTGCTGTGGCTGGTGACCGACCCGTACCCGCAGGGCAAGGACCTGTACGACGCGTGGCTGCTGTCCCGCCACGTCACGCCGTCGGCGCGGCTGCTGCGCGACACGTTCGCCGCCGCCGGCGCGGGGGAGCCCGGCCTGCGCCGCGTCCTGCGCGGCGGCGTGGACTGGGACGAGTTCCGCAAGGAGTACCCGGACGTGCCGGGCGACGCCGACGACTACCTGCGGGCTCTCGCCGACGCCCTCGCGCCCGTCCTGGACGACTGACACAGGCGACCGGCGCAGCGGGCCGATACGTGGAAGGGCCCCTGACGGCCGATCGTGGAGCCGTCAGGGGCCCGGCCCGTCGGATGATCGTTGAGGCGCCTGCGCGGCGGCGGTCACCCGGCGGACGGTCCGGCGGGAATCAGCCGAGGCCGTTGCGCATGGCGGTGATGAGCTCGCCGTTGGTGGTGTCGCCGCTCAGTTCCCAGAAGAACGAGCCCGCCAGCCCCTGGTTCTTGGCGTAGGTCATCTTGCCGCCGATCGTGGCGGGCGTGTCGTAGCTCCACCACTGGTTGCCGCAGTGGGCGTACGCGGTGCCGCCCACGGTGCCGGTGGCCGGGCAGCGGCCCTTGAGCACCTTGTAGTCCTCGATGCCCTGCTCGTAGGTGCCGGGCGCGGGGCCGGTGGCCGAGCCGCCCGGGGCGCTCTGCGTGACGCCCGTCCAGCCGCGGCCGTAGAACCCGATGCCCAGCAGCAGCTTGCTCGCCGGGACGCCCTTGGACTTCAGCTTCTGGATGGTCGCGTCGGAGTTGAAGCCCTCCCGGGGGATGCCCGGGTAGGAGGTGAGCGGCGAGTGCGGGGCGGTCGGGCCCGCGGCGTCCCAGGCGCCGAAGAAGTCGTACGTCATCGGCAGGTACCAGTCGACGTACTGGGCGGCGCCCGCGTAGTCGGCCGCGTCGATCTTGCCGCCCGCCGTGGCGTCAGCGGTGATCGCGGCGGTGACGAGGTTGCCGGAGCCGAACCGCTGCCGCAGCGCCGACATCAGGTTGCGGAACGCGGCCGGGCCGCTGCTGTCGCAGGTCAGCCCGCAGGCGTTCGGGTACTCCCAGTCGATGTCGATGCCGTCGAACACGTCCGCCCAGCGCGGGTCCTCGACCAGCTTGTAGCAGGAGTCGGCGAACGCGGCCGGGTTGGCGGCGGCCTGCCCGAAGCCGCCGGACCAGGTCCAGCCGCCGAACGACCACAGCACCTTCAGGTGCGGGTACTTCTTCTTCAGCTTGCGCAGCTGGTTGAAGCTGCCGCGCAGCGCGCCGGCGTCCCAGGAGTCGGCCTGGCCGTCGACGCTCTCGGCGGCGCTGTAGAACCGGTCGTAGTCGGCGTAGCTGTCGCCGATCGTGCACTGGCCGTTCTGCACGTTGCCGAAGGCGTAGTTGATGTGCGTGAGCTTGGCGGCCGACCCGCTGGTGTCGATGTTCTTGACGTGGTAGCCGCGCTGGTAGACGCCCCACTGGGCGAAGTAGCCGATCACCTTGCCGCCGGACGGGCCCGGGTCGCCGCCGCCGGCGTCGGTGGTGACCGACACGGCGTTGGACGCGGGAGAGGTGTTGCCCGCCGCGTCCCGGGCCTTGACCGTGAACGTGTAGGCGGTGCTGGGGGACAGGCCCGACACCGTGGCCGTGGTGCCGGTGACGGTGTCGGCCTTGGTGTCGCCCCGGTACACGTCGTAGGCGGTGACGCCCACGTTGTCGTTCGCCGCGTTCCACGCCAGCGTGACGCTGGTGGAGGTCTTGCCGGTGGAGCGCAGGTTGCCCGGCGCGGACGGGGCCTGGGTGTCGCCGCCGGGCTGCCCGCTGCCGTCGCACGCGCCGCCGTTGACCGTGCAGCCGGAGATCCAGCCGGAGCCGGTGCCGCCGAAGCCGAACGAGGCGGTGCCGCCCGGGTTGACGGTGGCGTTCCAGCCGACGTTGGTGAACGTGTAGTGGTTGCCCGAGACGGTCTTGGCGGCGTCCCAGGTGGACCCGATGGACGTGCCGGACGGCAGGTCGAACTCCAGCTTCCAGCCGGAGAGGGCCGTGGCCGTCCCGTTGGTGATGGTGCACTTGCCCTCGAAGCCGGTGCCCCAGTCGGAGGTCTTGGTACAGGTCGCGGTGACCGCGGCCGCCGCGGTAGCGGCCGCGGGTGCGACGACCGCAGTTCCGGCCGCCGCGAGCGTCAGTGCGCCGGCGAGGGCGATCGCCCGCCGTCCGCCCGATCTGGACATGCTTCTCCGTTCGCTCGTCCCCCGAAACCAGTCGGAAACCCCGATCGGCCGAGGAGCGCGGGCCCGTGCCGCCATGCCCGAGGTGCGCGCGTCGCGCGGCGCGGTGTACGGGTGTGCGAGGCGGATGGTCGGCGGGTCACGGCGGGGGGCCACGGCGTCCGTTCGGCGCCACTCTTAGGAAAGTTTCCTAAGAATTAGCTGGATCGTAGCCGCGGCCGCCCGCCCCATCAAGAGGCCCCTGACCGCCGATTCCGCGGCGCCGCGGTGGTCTGTGCGGCTGCCTGCGGACGTACGGTCGCCGCTCCGCCCGCCCTGCCGGGGCCGCGCGGGGCCGCGGGCCTCGCCGCGCGCGGGACGCGCCTTGGTACGCGCGGCCGCCGCGCCCGGTTCACAGATTTCCGAACCAGCCGGGGACGTCGAGCGGGAAATGGTCGGCCGGCGTCATCGTCCGCAGGCCCTCCTCGACGGCCGCCAGCCGGTCGGCCCCGAGCGTCCGCTCCCAGCGCTCGCGGATGCGGTCGAAGCCGCGCGCCGAGCGCGCCAGCGCGTCGAGGCCGCGGTCGGTCAGCCGGACGACCTTGCGCCGCGCGTCGGCGGGATCGCCGCCCCGCGTGACGTACCCGAGCCGTTCCAGGTGCTCGACCGTCTTGCCCGCGGCCTGCTTGGACACGCCCAGGCGGCGGCCCAGTTCGGCGGCCGTCGTGCCGTCCGGCCCGATCGCCTGGAACACGAAGCCGTGCATGGGGCGAAGGTCCGGATGTCCCTGGGAGGCCAGCTCCGCGTGCAGCTCATCGATGATCGCGCGGAAGCCCATCAGCAGCCGCAGCGGCAGCTCGTACCCCGGAGTTGACATAAAAGACAACCTCGTTGACTATATGGACAACCTTGTTGTCTATCCTAGGGGTGAACGGACATGACCCTCGTACGCGACGCCGACGCGCGCCGGACCCGGACGCCCAACGCCCTGATGACGACCCTCGCCACGCCCACGCAGGGCGGCACCGGCGCGGTCGCCGTGTGGCGCGTCGACATGCCCGCCGGACGCCGCGGCCCGCTGCACGCCATCGACGCCGAGCAGGTGTGGAGCTTCCTGGACGGCGACGCCACGATCGAATTGGGCGGCCGCGTCCTGGAGGCGGCCGCCGGGGACACCGTGGTGATGGCCGCCGACGTTCCCCGCCGGGTGACCACCGAGGGCGGCTTCGTCGCCGTGGTGGCCGCGGCGGCGGGCGGCCGCGTCTACAACCCCGACGGCGTCGGCGACGGATGCGAGATGGCCCCCAAGGGCACCGACCGCATCGTCCCGCCGTGGGCCGCCTAGCGTCGGCGGCCGCCGGTCAGGCGCCGAGGTAGGCCAGGACGGCCAGCACGCGGCGGTTGTCGTCCTCCGACGGCGGCAGGCCGAGCTTGCCGAAGATGCTGTTGGTGTGCTTGCTGATCGCCTTCTCCGTCACGAACAGGCGGGCGGCGATCGCCGCGTTCGACCGTCCCTCGGCCATCAGGCCCAGCACCTCGCGCTCGCGCGGCGTCAGCGCCTGCAGCGGCTCCTCCCGGGCCCGCTTGGTCAGCAGCTGGGCCACCACGTCCGGGTCCAGCGCCGTGCCGCCCCCCGCCACCCGACGCACCGCGTCGACGAACTGGCCGACGTCCGAGACCCGGTCCTTGAGCAGGTAGCCGACGCCGCCGGTGCTGTCGGACAGCAGCTCGCGCGCGTACAGCTGCTCCACGTGCTGCGACAGCACCAGGACCGGCAGGCCCGGGATCTGTTTGCGCGCCTCCAGCGCCGCCTTCAACCCCTCGTCGGTGAACGTCGGCGGCAGCCGCACGTCCACCACCGCCACCTCGGGACGGTGGGTGGTCAGGGCCCGCACCAGGGACGGCCCGTTGTCGACCGCCTCCACCACCTCGAACCCGAACGCCTCCAGCAGCCTGATCAGGCCGTCCCTCAGGAGGGCGAGGTCCTCGGCGATGACAACGCGCACGGCAGCTCCATGGTCACGACGGTGGGTCCGCCCGGGGGACTGGTCACGGCCATCGTGCCATCGAAGGCGGCCAGCCGCCGCTCGATCCCCCGCATGCCGCTGCCTCGCCCCGGGTCGGCGCCGCCGGTCCCGTCGTCCCCGACGAGCATCAGCAGCCGGTCGCCGTCGTGCTCGATCTGTACCCAGGCGCGCTGGGCGCCGCTGTGCTTGACCACGTTGGCCAGCATCTCGGCCACGGCGAAGTACGCCGCCGACTCCACCGGCGCCTCGGCCCGTCCCGGCACGTCGATCCGCACGTCGACGGGCAGCGGCAGGGACAGCGCCAGCGCCTGGACGGCGCCGTCCAGGCCGCGCTCGGCCAGCACCGGCGGGTGGATGCCGCGTACCAGGTCGCGCAGCTCGGTGAGGGCCTGCCCGCTGGCGGCCCGCGCCTCGGCCAGCAGCTCCTGCGCGGCTTCGGGGTTCTGCTTCATCAGCTCCTCGGCCAGCCCGATGTTCATGCTGAGCGCCACCAGCCGGGCCTGCGCCCCGTCGTGCAGGTCGCGTTCGATGCGGCGCAGCTCGGCTGCCGAGGCGTCCACGGTGTCCGCGCGCGTCTCGGTGAGCCGCCGCACCCGCTCCTGCAGGGCGCCGCGGGTGGGCGCGAGCAGCGACTGGACGAACAGCGCGTACCCCTTGAGGATGTGCGGCCCCCACCGCAGCCCGGCCTGCGTGAGCAGGGCGCCTAGCACGAGGCATCCGGCGACGCCGACGACGCCCCAGTCGCCCAGCGGCCAGAACGGGCCCCACCCGTATCCGGCGACCTGCCCCAGCCACGAGGCCACGACGACGCCCTCCAGCCCGTACACCACCATGGCCAGGGGCAGGAGGTTCAGCAGCAGCCCGACGGGCGCGTTCAGCAGCGTCCACAACAGGTCACGCCACGTCGCGGGGTCGGCCAGCATGCCCCGCAGCCGCCGCAGCGGCCCCCGTGCGGGCAGCGGACGGTACGGGCTGGGAACCGGCACGCCGGACCACTCAGCCGCCCACACCCGCTGCAGATCGGCGAACAGGCGCACGCCGGTCAGTGCGAGCGGGGCCAGGACCAGCCCCACCCCCACGGGGATCAAGGCGATGGAGACCACGCTCAGGACGAACAACGGGATCCCCGCCGCCAGCGACAGAATCGCCCGTATCAGGCCGCGCAGGCAGGACAGCAGCCCCCGTTGCGCCGTCTTCCAGAAGCGGCCGCCGACTTTCTGGTTCACCGCTTCCCCTCTCGTATCGTGACGCGACTCGCCCATTGTGTTCGTCCACGGGCAGGGTCGGCAGGGGCCTAGCCCCACCTGCGGGCACTCGGGGGGTGGGTGAAACCCCACCATCCGCGGCGCCCGCGACCGACGCGGGGCCTCGCCGATCCGCGCGGGCGACGCGACAAGCGGGCCGATTCCCTGGACAATGCACTGGCGAACCCAGCGGAGAAAGCGAATCCAAGAACGTGACAGCGTCCAACACGCAGACAGCGAACCCCGCCCAGGCGGCCGACGGCCGCGCCGTCCCCGGCGCCGCGCCGATCGCCCAGCGCATCGCCGAGGAACTCGGCGTGCGCGAAGGGCAGGTCCGCGTCGCCGTCGAGCTGCTCGACGGCGGCGCCACCGTGCCGTTCATCGCCCGCTACCGCAAGGAGGCCACCGGCGCCCTCGACGACGGGCAGCTGCGCGCCCTGGAGGAGCGCCTGCGCTACCTGCGGGAGCTGGACGAGCGGCGCGCCGCGATCCTGGAGTCCATCGAGTCGCAGGGCAAGCTCACCGACGAGCTGCGCGCGCAGATCATCGCCGCCGACTCCAAGGCGCGGCTGGAGGACATCTACCTGCCCTACAAGCCCAAGCGCCGCACCAAGGCGCAGATCGCCCGCGAGGCGGGCCTGGAGCCGCTGGCCGACCTGCTCTTCGGCGACCCGGCCAACGACCCGCAGGAGGCGGCCGCCGCCTACGTCGACCAGGACAGGGGCGTCGCCGACACCGCCGCGGCGCTGGAGGGGGCCCGCGCGATCCTCGTCGAGCGGTTCGCCGAGGACGCCGACCTGATCGGCGCGCTGCGCGAGCGGATGTGGTCCCGCGGCCGCCTGGTGTCCAAGGTGCGCGAGGGCAAGGAGGAGAGCGGCGCCAAGTTCGCCGACTACTTCGACTTCGCCGAACCGCTGGACAAGCTGCCCTCGCACCGCGTCCTGGCGCTGTTCCGCGGCGAGAAGGAGGAGGTCCTCGACCTCGACCTGGAGCCGGAGGAGACCGGCGACGAGCCGGTCGCGCGCAGCTCCTACGAGGTGGAGATCGCCCGGCGCTTCGGCATCGTCGACCAGGGCCGGCCCGCCGACCGCTGGCTCAACGACGTGGTGCGCTGGGCCTGGCGCACCCGCATCCAGGTCCACCTGGGCATCGACCTGCGCACCCGGCTGCGCCAGGAGGCCGAGGACGAGGCGGTGCGGGTGTTCGCCGCCAACCTGCGCGACCTGCTGCTGGCCGCGCCCGCCGGCACCCGCGCCACCATGGGCCTGGACCCGGGTCTGCGCACCGGCGTGAAGGTCGCCGTCGTGGACGCCACCGGCAAGGTCGTCGCCACCGACACCATCTACCCGCACGAGCCGCGCCGCCGGTGGGACGAGTCGATCGAGACCCTGGCCCGGCTCGCCCGCGCCCACGACGTCGAGCTGGTCGCGATCGGCAACGGCACCGCGTCCCGCGAGACCGACAAGCTCGCCGCCGACCTCATCGCCCGCCACCCCGACCTCGGACTCACCAAGATCATGGTGTCGGAGGCGGGCGCGTCGGTGTACTCGGCGTCCGCCTACGCCGCCCGCGAACTGCCCGACCTGGACGTGTCGCTGCGCGGCGCGGTGTCGATCGCCCGCCGGCTGCAGGACCCGCTGGCCGAGCTCGTCAAGATCGACCCCAAGTCGATCGGGGTCGGGCAGTACCAGCACGACGTGTCCGAGGTGAAGCTGTCGCGCTCGCTGGACGCCGTCGTCGAGGACTGCGTGAACGCCGTCGGCGTCGACGTCAACACCGCCTCGGTGCCGCTGCTGACCCGCGTGTCGGGCATCGGCGAGACGCTGGCGGAGAACATCGTCTCCCACCGCGACGCCAATGGCCCCTTCCGCACCCGCGCCGGGCTCAAGGAGGTGCCGCGGCTCGGCCCGAAGGCGTTCGAGCAGTGCGCGGGCTTCCTGCGCATCCCCGGCGGCGACGACCCGCTCGACGCGTCCAGCGTGCACCCGGAGGCGTACCCGGTGGTGCGCCGCATCCTCGACGCCGCCCGCACCGACATCAAGGGCCTGATCGGCAACACCGCCGCGCTGCGCTCGCTCAAGCCCGCCGACTTCGTCGACGACACCTTCGGCCTGCCGACCGTCACCGACATCCTGGCCGAGCTGGAGAAGCCCGGCCGCGACCCGCGTCCGGCGTTCCGGACGGCCGAGTTCAAGGAGGGCGTCGACACCCTCGGCGACCTCAAGCCGGGCATGATCCTGGAGGGCGTGGTCACCAACGTCGCGGCGTTCGGGGCGTTCGTCGACGTCGGCGTGCACCAGGACGGCCTCGTGCACATCTCCGCGATGTCCGACAAGTTCGTGGAGGACCCGCGCGACGTCGTCAAGCCCGGCGACATCGTCCGCGTCAAGGTGCTGGACGTCGACCTGCAGCGCAAGCGGATCTCGCTGACCCTGCGCCTGGACGACGAGCTTCCGGCCTCCGGCGGCGCCGGAGGCGGCGCGGGTGGTCCGGGCGGCAAGCGCGGCGGCGGCCAGCGCGACCGCCAGCGCCGCCAGCGCGGCCGCGGCAACGGCCAGGGGCGCGGCGGCAACGGCCAGGGCCGTGGCGGC
>NZ_BAAAZG010000038.1:16331-113851 GCF_039536785.1 Actinomadura miaoliensis | reverse complement strand
GTCCAGGCGCGGCGCGGGCGGCGGCGGACCGCTGGCCGCGCGGCGGGGCGTGGGGGTGCGGCGTCCGGACAGCAGGGCCCAGGCTGAGGCGGCGATGGCCTGCCCGACGGCCATGGCGGCGGTGGCGGCCTGGCCGATCGCGGTGAGGACGGCCTGTGCGGCCGACCGCAGAGCGGCGCCGGTGAAGCCGAGGGCGGCGATGGCGGCGTCCACGGCGGCGTCGATCCGCGCGGCGACCCAGCCCTCCCACTGGACGAGGGTCTTGGCGGCGCGTGAGTCGATGAGCAGGTCGGCCAGCCGCGATGATTGTTCCTTCACGGGGCCTCCCCGCCGGCCCCGGCCCCGGCTCCGGCGTCTGGAGCGGTCCCGGCGGGAGCGGGTGTGCCGGGAGGGGTGGGCAGCGCGGGCTGCTGGTCGAACGGGTTCGGCACGCCGGGTACGGGAGGCGGCGCGGCGAACTGGGTGAAGTCGATCCGGGACGGCCCGTCGGGGTTGTCCTCGGTGTAGCCCCAGGAGGTGACCTCGGCCTCGGTGTACCCGGCTTCGAGGAGGGTCTGCCGGACGGGCACGCCCGCCTCCTGTTGCTTCTTGACGGCCTCCCATGCCTCGCGGCCGGAGATGAGCTGGGGCGGTTTCCAGTGCACGGCGACGATCGCGTCGATCCCCAGCAGCCGCAGCGCGAACGAGGCGGCGTCGCGCCAGGTCGCGGCGAACGACCGCTGCCGTGCGTTGACCTTGTTGATCAGGGGGTCCTTGTCCTGCCGCTGCGACTCCCCTGAGGGCAGCGAGGCGGGGCCGCCGAGCACCTGCTGGAACTGGCTGAGGGGCGTCCCGGTGGAGGCCGCCATCGCGCCGACGATCCAGTTCAGCGGCTTGAGGAACTGCTCCATGTCGGCCGGGGAGAACTCCTTGACGTCCTTGACGTACTTGAGCAGCCAGACGCGGCCGGGGCCGGCGATCAGCTGGGACTCCAGGTCCTCGGGGTCGGTGTCGTCGTCTTCGCCCCAGTCGGTGTCGTCGTCGGTGGCGGCGCCGGGCTCGATGAGCGCGACCCGCTGGGGGGCGGCGGCGAAGTCGACGGCGCTCATCATGTTGGTGATCAGCTTGGTGGTGGCGTCCTGGGCGCCGTAGGCGCGCCAGTGCTCGGGCCTGCCGTAGGGGCGGGCAGTGCGGAAGTGGAAGAACGGCAGTCCTTCGAAGTCCCAGGGGACGGGCATGACGCCGGACTCGTCGGTGTGCTCGTCGATGTGGGGCTCGAAGTCGGCGGGGGTGTCGCCGCGGGTGCGTTTGGACACCAGCTTCACCACGTGGCCGGGTTCGCCGTGGTCGCCGGGGTAGTAGAGGTTGACGCGGATGCGGGCGTCCTTGCCGGTCCCGGTCTGCCAGCGTTTGATGGCCAGCCGCTTGCGGCGGGGTTTCTCGGGGTCATAGAGGACGCGGACCGATAGCGGGGAGTTGTAGTACACCTCGATGCCGGTGACCTGGCCCTGGTGGTCGAGCTCGGGCCAGACGAACAGGTAGGCGTCGCCGAGCGACAGGGCCTTCTCGTGGAGTTCGGGGGCCTCGATCGCCAGCTCGTTGGCGTCCCAGAACAGTTCGTTGAGCAGGCGGGTCGGCTCGTTGTCCTGCGGATCGTCCTCGGTGTCGTCGGGATCGCTGTCCTGGTCGGTGGTGCCGGGGCCGGAGCCGGGTTCGGTGCCGGCGTCATCCTCCCCCTTTCCGTCCGCGTCGCGGTTGTCCCCGCTGTTGGTGTCACTGCCGCTGCCGCCGGTGTCCTCACCGGTGTCGGCGGTGGTGTCGTTGATGGGCTCGGCCGTCAGTGCGCCGATCTCCAGCCGATCCAGCACGGCGTCCACCACGCGCCCCGCCAGGTTGATCTGGAAATCGCGTGAGGATCCCGTCAGCAGCTTGCGCAGCAGCGGGGACAGGAACTTCTCCTCCGCCTTCCCCTCGTAGTACTCCTCGGCCTCCTCGTAGCCGGGCTGGGCGTCGTTCAGCGCTGTGAGCGCCTCGTCCAGGTCTGCGGCCACCTCCCGGACCTCAGGGTCCACGGTGACGGTGTCGTCCATCGGTCAGCGTCCCCCCGTGTAGTTGACGGTCTTGGCCCCGGCCCGGGGTTTGGTCTTGATGAAGTAGCGGACCCCGGCGCCGACCGCGTCGATCAGGTCATCGTGCAGGACATCCGGGTAGGCCGTCATCTGGTCCTCCAGCTCGGGGAACCGCTTGGCGTGCAGCACCCGGTGCCTCTGGTACTGGTTGAGCAGGTCCGCGGCGCGCACGGGTTTGGGTGCCGATTCGGTGTGCACGAGCAACCTGACGGGGAGGTCGTGCAGGATGCTGCGCCAGGTGTCGCCGCCCTGGTTGACCTCGATCCGCACGGCGCCGATCTCGGGGAACGCCTCCAGGATCTGCAGCACCCTGTCGCGCAGCCGGGCCGGGGGCAGCCGGAGGGCGGCGGCGTGGCGGACCACGCACAGCGGCTGCCGCACCTGCGGCGCGGTCTTGGCGGTGCACGCGGGGCCGGGTCCGCTGCGGTCGGCGGTCTGGGGCGGCCGGTAGGCGATGACGGCCAGGCCGTAGTAGTCGGAGGTGCGCTTGTCGGTGACGGCCGGGTCGATCTGCAGCAGCACCCGCGCGGCGTCGGGGATGTCGCCGTACACGAAGTCGTCGGGGGTCCAGTAGTCGCCGTCCATGCGGACCGGCTGGTTCAGGAAGTTCTTCTTGTAGGAGCGGGTGTGGGCGATGCTGGCCAGGTAGGAGACGGGCCATTTCACTGGCCAGATGGAACGTTCCCGGCCGTCGGCGGTCTTGATGATCGGCTCGAAGTAGTGGACCTGGAACGCCTCGTCGGTGATCCAGTCCGGGACGTCCTCGGCCGTGGTGACGGTCTTGACGAGCTGGTGGACGATCGAGCCGGGCATGGTGACCGTGCCGACGAGGGCGACGTGCGCGCGTTCGTTCATCGCCAGCACGGTGTCGGTGATCGTGATCAGCCGCTTGCGCGCCTGGTAGGCCGAGTAGTTCGACTCGTCGGGCTCGACGTCGTCCAGGATGATCAGGTCGGGTCGGCGGTTCTTCGCATCGACCAGGCCCAGCACCTCGCTGTCGAGGCCGCGGGCGGCGAAGGAGAATTCGGAGCGGGTGTGCATCATCTGCCGTGAGTCGGCGACGTTGCCGCCGGTCGGCCGCCGCGCCGGGGCGCACAGGTCGGGGAAATCGGAGCGGAGCAGGACGTTGGTGTCCAGCTCCCGTTTGAACCCTGACAGGTGGGTCTCGGCCTGCGTCCCCGAGGAGGAGAACGCGGCGATGAACCTGACGTGGCCGTGCGCGGCAGCCCATAGCGGCAGCACCTTGAACAGGATCGTCGATTTGCCCGACTCGCGGGGCGCGACGAACGCATGCCGGCCTTGTCGCGGGCCCGGGCTGCGCAGCCAGCGGCGGCCATGCCGGAACAACGCCAGATGCAGGTCCGCGAACGTGATGCGGCCATCGTCGTCGCGGATCAGGTGGGGCGTGTAGAGGACGGCGAACAGCAGCGGGTCCAGCCGGGTCAGCAGGCGGCGGCCCTCGGGAGTGGCCAGCAGCCGCTCGTCGACGTGCTCGAGCACGTGGGCGGTGAGGTCGAAGGTCTCGGCGTCGGCTCCGGCCAGGTAGCCATCGGCCGCGCACCTGCCGGTGCGGGCGCTGCGGGAGCGGGTGTGAGTGTCGGTCACCGGCGCCACCCGACCCTGGCCAGGCCGCGCAGAGCACCTGCCACGCGCGGGATGACCTCCAGACAGGCCCGGCAGGATTCGGCGGCCATCTCGTACTCGTGGCAGCACACAACCCGCCGGCATCCGGGACAGGCGTGGCGCGACCGGGCCGGAACCTTCGGCGGCGCAGCGGTGGCCGTCACTCCTCGCCCCTCAGCCGGGCCTCCTCAGCGGCAACGCGTGCTCGCGCCTCGTTCAGCAGCTCGGCGAGCGCGGTGTCGGCTGGATCGACCTGGTGGATGGTGAGGTCAGCGCGCACGGGCGTGTCGAGGCCGAGCAGCCGGATCCGCCGGTCGATCAGCCGCAGGCAGAAGTTCCCGGCCTCTAGATCGCCCTGGAGCGCCTTCCCCCATGCTGCGGCCTGCAGCCGGTCAAGGCGCTCCAGCTCTGTCGCGCGCAGCTCGGCCGACCGCCCCGCCAGCTCAGAGGTGTTCGCCTCCAGGGCACGTGCGATGTCCTTGGACACCGCGGCGCGGCTGGAGTATTCGAGCTGCTCGGCGATCTTATCCAGGGGCACACCGGCCAGCCGCAGCTGGATCGCCTTCGCGCGGCGGGCCGCGACCTCGGCTCGCCGCGCCTTAGAGACGCCCATCCCGCCTTTCCCGTCCTTCCCTCGCCGGTCCCCTGCCCTGCTTGTGTGGGGCCCGTGATGTTGGCACGTCTTGTGGGTTGGCATGTCGCCTTGATGGCGTGGTCTTGGTGATCAATTAAACGCCAGGCGGGGCGTGGGTGACCTGCGCTGTTGGTGGTGTCGCGCCGGGGGGTGTGTCGGGAAGGGTGGGGACTTGTTGTGGCGGTGGTGGTTCACAGTGGCGTGGTATGGGCGGATGTTGGTGGATGTTGTGGTCGGGTTGGTGAGGGGCATGGGGTGGCGTGCTTGCGCTGCGCGGCGGTCCGGGAGGGTGGGTGGCGGTGCGGCGGAGGGTGAGCCGGGGTGTCCCGTTGTTGTTTGAGGGGTGCGGGTGAGTGTTCGGGGTGGTTGGGGGCGTGCGAAAGGGGGCAACCTGAGGTTGCCCCCATTTCCGCTGTCCGGGGGCGGGCCGTGTGTCGGGCTGCCCCCGGGGGTCTGTCAGGCCGCGTCGGCGGCCCCGGTGATGGCGGTGTTGATCTCGGCGGCGAGAGCGGTGAGGACGCGGGCGCGGAACCCGGTCTGGGTGGTGCGGACCTTCTTGGCCTGCATGTCGGCGTACAGGTCCTCGACGGCCTGCAGGAGGGTCTGGGCGCCGGTGAGGGTGGTGGTGACGTAGGCGTTGGCCCCGGCGCCGGCCTTGCGGATCTCGGCCTGGTCGATGTCGGCGAGCAGGTCGGCGTGCGCATGGGGGTCCAGGCGCCCGGCGAGGAAGTTCAGCATGCGCTGGCCGACGCGCAGGCGCAGGGTGGTCTGCTCCTCCTCGGGGGTCTGGTCGGAGGTCTGCATCTGGGCGGTGATGTAGGCGGCGGCCTCGTCGGCGAGGATCGCGGTGCAGGTCCCGCAGACCGGCAGGTCGGCCCGCTCGCCCTCGGCGGGGATGGTGGCGTTGGCCTCGCAGGGGACGGTGCCGTCGGGGCGGGTGGGGTGCTTGCGCTTGCCGGTCTTGGTGGCGACGTAGGTGATGGTCATCGGTTCCTCCGTGGTGGTGACCCGTCCGCTTATGTCTTCAAGTTTGGCCTACTTGAGAGACATAATCAACCTCGTCACCGGCTTCCCGGTGGCCGAGCTCGGCCACCGGCGGCTGCACGCGGCGGCTGCGTTCGTCACCGGCCTGCGCCAGCCACCCTCGGGGCCGTCCAGGTTCACCGAGAGCCGATGGCGAGGCGTCCCCTGGGAGAAGGGCTGCCGGGGCGATGTCTGCCGGTGAGGTCACGACGTCGGCGCGGAACTCCCAGGGCGGGGAGATGGAGGAGGACGGCGGCACGCCGGCGGCCATGGCGAAGGCCCGGCCGAGGTGTCCGGCCGGGCCTTCGCCATGCGGTGGGACCGGCGAACCGGCCCCAGAGGTCAGCGGGGGTCGCGTCCGTGCTGGGCGCGGAACGCCTCGCGGATGGGCCGGTC
Organism: Actinomadura miaoliensis; assembly: GCF_039536785.1. Classification (NCBI taxonomy): domain Bacteria; kingdom Bacillati; phylum Actinomycetota; class Actinomycetes; order Streptosporangiales; family Thermomonosporaceae; genus Actinomadura; species Actinomadura miaoliensis. Next base: position 108,067 of record NZ_BAAAZG010000038.1, on the reverse strand, counting down.
CTGCTCGGGGGTGGCGTCGATGTGCAGGTATTCGATGGGGCCGTAGCCCTGGCGGGCGAAGATGTGCGCCAGGTGGCGGCGTCCGATGATCACGCTGAACTCTTCGCCGCCCACTGTCACGTTCACCAGGCCGCCGAGGTTGGTGTCCTTCATCTCGCGGCGGGCGGCCTCGGCGAACACCCTGGCAACGGTGTCGGTGGTGATGTCGGTGATCATGCGGTGAAAGTCCATTGGGCCGCTCCTTTCATCGGGGCTCTTGATGTCGCACGGCAAGGGCTCTGGCAGCGTCGTCGGCGGCCCGCGGCCGCCAGCGCGGCGCGGACAGGAGACGGACGGCCGCCCTCGCACGGGCTTCACGGGCGGCAGTCGGGACACCCCTCGACGTGCCGGATCTGATCGGGCCAGACCCGCACGAGTCCCTTGTCCGTCTCCACGGAGTAGAACTCAACGGAGTCGCGGTCGCGCATTTCCCTCCTGACAACGCCCTCCATGGGCTCGCCCTCGTCCACCAGCTGGAACCGGATCCACCGCCCCGTCAGGTTCTGCATCGCAATGACCTCCTGCGCTCTATGTCTGTTGACCTGGCTTGGCCGAGCACGGCCTGTCGGTCGGCCGCCGGGCCGGGGGCGGGCCGTAATGCGTTGGCCCACCCCCGGAGACGTCTCGCCCGTCAGGCGGTCTCGGCGGTCGCGATCGTGGTCTTGATGTCGGTCGCCAGCGCGGCCAGCACGCGGGCACGGAACCCGGTCTGGGTGGTGCGGACGCGCTTGGCCTGCATGTCGGCGTACAGGTCCTCCACCGCCCCCAGCAGCGCCCGCGCACCCTCCACCGTGGTGGTGACGTAGGCGTTGGCCCCCGCCCCCGCCTTGCGGACCTCGGCGGCGCCGATGTCGGTCAGCAGACCGGCGTCCCGCTCACCGTCCAGACGCCCGGCGATGAAGTTCAGCATCCGCTGCCCGACCCGCAGCCGCAGCATGGCGTCGCACGCGGCAGCCGGGACGGCGGCCTCCTCGGACACCTCCTCGGCGGCCTCCTCGGACACCTCCTCGGCGGCCTCCTCCGAGACCTCCTCGGACACCTCCTCGGCGGGCTCCATCTCAGCGGCGATGAAGGCGGCGGCCTCGTCGGCGAGGATCGCGGTGCAGGTCCCGCAGACCGGCAGATCGGCCCGCTCCCCCTCCGCCGGGATCGTCGCGTTGATCTCGCAGGGGACGGTGCCGTCCGGGCGGGTGGGGTGCTTGCGCTTGCCGGTCTTGGTGGCGACGTAGGTGATGGTCATCGGTTCCTCCGTGGTGGTGACCCGTTCGCTTATGTCTTCAAGTTTGGCCTACTTAAGAGACATAGTCAACCTCGTCACCGGCTTCCCGGTGGCCGAGCTCGGCCACTCCGACCTGGGCGAACAGATTGACTTCATCACTAAATTAGGCCAAACTTGAAGACATAGAACACGAACACCCCACGGAGGACGCACATGAAGCCCTGCGAGGTCTGCATCGAGAACAACGAGATGGACGCCGAGCTCGGCTACCCGACCCGCGAGCCGAACGCCGCCGTCACCACCGCGATGATCGACGGCGTGATCAAGAGCATCTGCGGCTGGTGCGCCACCGAGCAGCGCGAGATCGGCGCCGACATCCAGCTCGCCGGCTGACGGGCCACCCCTACTGGGTGGGTGTGCCGCCGGGCCCCCGCTCCGGCGGCACACCCCTCCTGGCCGCGGGGCCCACGCCGCACGAGAACGGGAGGACCGATGCTGTGGACACCTGGTGCTCCGTGTCCGAAGACCGGGCCGGGGACCGTGGAGTTCTACGTCATGGCCAGCAACGGGCGCGGTGCCACGCACCTGCCCGGGTGGCCGTTCGTCACGATGTCCGATGCGCAGGCCGACCTGGTTGGCCGCGAGACGGGCTTGGACGGCTGGTCCGCCGGGGGTGTCACCTCATGGCACGGGCGGTGCTCGCTGGAGACGTTTCTGGAGTGCCTGGGCAGGTGGCCGGACGGCCATCCCGATCCTCAGGTGCAGCGCCTCCTCGCCGAGCTGTTGGTGCTGACGGACAAGGGCCGCAGACTCGCGCGCTCGGTGGGGCGCCGTGATCTCGTGGTCGTCTGGGAGTGACGCCACGGCGGCAGGACGTGTGTCCATCGGCTGCGGACGGCTGATCCCGCCGGGGACCGGTGATCCCCGGCGGGATGTCATGCCGTCGCCACGACCTTGGTCTCCAGGTAGGCGGCAAGGCCCTCGGGGCCGAGTTCGCGGCCGATGCCGGACCGCTTGTAGCCGCCGAGCGGGGCGTGCACGGGCGGCTCGGCGCCGTTGACGCGGACGGTGCCGGAGCGGATCCGGGAGGCCATGTGCAGGGCGCGGCCGGGGTCGGCGGTCCAGATGCAGCCGTCCAGTCCGTAGGGGGTGGCGTTGGCCAGCTCGATCGCGTGGTCGTCGCCGATGTAGGGGGTGACGGTGAGCACGGGCGCGAAGATCTCGACCCGGAAGGCGTGGTTGCGGGGGTCGTCGGTGGTGAGGATGCCCGGCTGCAGGTAGTGGCCGTCGCGGCGGAGGATGGTGGCGCCGCGGCGGAGCGTGGCGCCCTCGCCGATCGCCTGGGCGATGTGGGCGGCGGCGCGGTCGAGCTGGGCCTCGAACGCCAGCGGGCCGATGTCGGTGGCCGGATCGGCCGGGTCGCCGACCGTCAGCCGGTCGAACACACTGTCGAGGGCGTCCAGGACATCGGCGTAGACGGCCGTGTGGGCGATGATGCGGGTCAGGTTGGAGCAGATCTGCCCGCTGTTGGCCAGCGACTGGGCGGGGACGGTGGCGATCGCGGCGTGCACGTCGGCGTCCTCGGTGACGATCATCGCGGACTTGCCGCCCAGCTCGAGGCTGACGCGGCGGATGTCGGCGCCGCATAGCGCCGCGATCAGGGCGCCGGTCGCGGTGGAGCCGGTGAAGGCGATCTTGTCGACTCCGGGGTGGGTGACGAGGCGTTCGGCGACCGAGTTGGACGGGGTGGTGACCACGTTGACCACGCCAGGGGGCAGGTCGAGCCAGTCGATCAGGTCGATGAGCGCCAGCGCGTCGAAGGGGGTCTGCGGGGCGGGTTTGATGACGGCCGTGCAGCCCGCGAGCAGCGCGGGCGCCAGCTTCATGATGATCGTCTTGGACGGCATGTTCCACGGGGTGATGATCCCCACCACCCCGGCGGGTTCCCGGTGCACCAGGTAGCCGTCCCGTTCCTCGTGCAGCAGGCGGTCGTCGTCGGCGAGGGCCGCGTAGAAGTCGAGGACCGCGGGCGGGTGCGTAGTCTGCGCGGTGAACGACACCGGTGAGCCCATCTGCGCGATGATCAGCTCGGCGAAGTGGCCGGAGTGCTGCCGGTAGGCCGCGGCGAGGCGGGCGAGGAAGGCGGCGCGCTCGGCTGCGGGCAGGTGCGGCCAGGGGCCGGTGTCGAAGGCGCGGCGGGCCGCGGCGACGGCGCGGTCGATGTCGGCGGCGGTGCCGGCGGGTGCCTGGCCCATCGGCCGGGCGGTGGCCGGATCGATCACCGTGTAGGTGCCGGACGCGGGGCGGAAGTCGCCGTCGATGTACAGGTGGTCGCGGCGGATGGGCAGGTCGCGGCCGATCAGGGCGCCGCGGGCGTCGTGCCTGTTCGGGCCGGGGGTGGTGGTCATCAGACGGTCCAGCCGTTGTTGTAGCCCTCGGCCGAGCCGCGCTCGATCATGCCTCCCCGGTCGGAGAGCCGATCGACCTCTTCGGGGTCCATCTCCAGGCGGGCGGCCAGGTCCTCGGCGGACAGGCCGAGCTCGCGCAGCTCGACGACGATCTTGGCCATGCCCAGGACGTGGTGCACGCCGCGGGCGCGGTTGTGGCGGATGGTGGCCAGCCGTGCCAGCGCGGGGTCGGTCGGCGGGAGGACGGCGACGGGGACCAGGCCGCCGGTCAGCTCGGCGATGTCGGGGGTCTGGGAGACGGTCCAGCGGTGGAAGCCGTCCACGATCTCCAGGCCGTGGTCCTCCTGGCGGACCACGATCGGCTGCGTCCAGCCGTTCTCCCGGATCGACACCTTCAGCAGCCGGTGCTCGGGCGGTGCCTGCCTGTTGGGGTTCCAGCTGTTGGCGGACAGTTCGTCTCGCTCCACCCAGCGGATGTTGGACACGGGCTGGCTGTCGATGGCGGTCATTGTTCGGCCTCCTGCCGGTACTCGGTCGGGATGAGCATGGAGGGGTCGGGGGGCAGTGCGCGCGGGTGGCCGAGCTCGGCCGCGGTGACGCCGTCGGCCAGCAGGCGCGTCAGCTCGGCGGTGTAGCTGGCCCATTCGCGGGCCTTGGCCTCCGGTCTGATCTTCATCGTTTCCTGGCGGCGTTCCTTGAAGTCCCCGCGCATGGCGAGCGTCAGCAGGAACTCCCAGGACACCCCGGAGCGGGGATGCGGGGAGGTGGGCAGGATCGGGTCGGTGGTGTGCCGGTAGTGGCGGCGGATCGTCTCGCGCAGCCTGCCGGCGATCATGGTCTGTTCGGCCGGGCGGGTCCACCGGGAGACGTAGTGGGCGATGTAGTCGGGCCACGTCACGTGGGCGGGTTTGTCCGGGCGGGAGCCGAAGGCCCACAGCTCGGTGCGGGCGTAGCGGACGGCGGCGCCGATGCCCGGCACCCGCTCGGACATCTTCTCCCACACCTCGGGGAAGCAGGTGGCGTAGGTGTGGATCTTGTTGAGGGGTTCCTCGCCGAACGCCGGGGAGCATCGCTGCTGGTAGGGGGTGACTCCGGCCATGGCCATGCGGTCGTAGGCGCGGTTGTAGTCCCAGCCGTTGAGTTTGGCGGCGGTCCAGACGTCCTCGGTCTGCCAGTCGTAGATCGTGTACGCCTTGAAGATGTTGCCGCCGCCGGTGGGGCCGTCGTAGCGGACGATGTAGTTGTCGACCTTGCGGCGGCTGACCGCGCGGCGGCGGATGACCGATTCCTGCGCGCGGATGCCCATCAGCATCGCTGTCGAGGCGCGGCCGGGGGCCAGCAGCCCGTTGAGGTCGGGGATGGTCAGCCGGGCCTCGGGCGGGTTGATCGGGAAGCCGTCCAGGTGGGTGATGGCTTCCGGCGGCATGGGGCGGCACCACTTCGCCTCGTCCTCCGGCGCCCAGGGCCACCAGTACGGGTGCGAGCGTGAGCAGGCGTTGCGGTGTTTGACCGGCAGGCAGTACCACTCCAGTGCGACGTCGTCGCGCTGGGAGACGCGGCGGACGTACTCCTCGGTCTCGAAGGGGATGGCCTCCTCGTCGAAGTGGACCACGCGCAGCGGCAGGTGCCGGGCGAAGCGCGGGTCGGAGCGGGCGACCTCCAGCGCGATGTTCAGCACCGCTGTGGAGTCCTTGCCGCCGCTGAAGGCGACGATGATCTCGTCGAAGGTGTCCATGACGTAGGCGGTGCGCTGGCGGGCCAGCGTGTACACGTCGGTGTCGAGGTCGACGCGGGGCTGGGTCTGCCGTCGGCCGAGCAGCGGGTTCACGGCGGGCTCCCGGTTGCGTGTTCGGGACAGATCAGTAGCTGGCGGCCGTCGGGCAGGCGGCCGATGAGGACGGTGGGGCGTGGCCAGGTCTTGCCGCATACCGCGCAGGCGTTCCCAGCGCGCTGGGTGTCGGTCAGGTCGGAGCCGTCGATGGTCGGCACGGTGCCCGGCCCGGTCTCTGGCCCGGGGTGGGGTTCGGTGTGGGGGCTGCTGTCTGGGGCGGTGTCGGGGCTGGTCATGCCGGTGCCGTTCCTGCCTGTCGCGCGGTCGCGGTGTTGGACTGTCCGGGCGGTGTGGCGGTGGCAGCGGGAAGCCGCCCCGACGACAGGTATACGCCGCCCTCGGGCGTGACGAGTTCGAACAGCGGCAGGCGGTGCCGGTGGTGCACCAGGTCACCGGAGGCGTCCAGCACCACCACCGCCCAAGCGGTCTGGGCCGCGGCCTGCAGGGTGTCGTCCAGCGCCTGCTGCGGCGTGCGGCCCCGGGCGCGGAGTCGGGCGTAGCAGGCGGCCAGCGCCACGGTGTCAGACACACTGCCCGACACGGTGTCAGAGACGCCGCCGGTGATGGCGTCCAGTGCGGACAGGGCCGCCAGGTCGGGGACGGTGCCGTTGTGCACGATCAGGTGACCGTTGGCCTCGATCGGCTGGATCGCCGCGATGTCACCGGGACGTCCCGAGGTGGCCAGCCGGGCGTGCCCGACCAGGCGGCTGGCGGTCAGCCCGCGCGCGGAGGCCGGGTCCAGGCAGCCGAGCGCCCGATGCGCCGCCACGCCGTGACCGGCCCAGCCGTGCGCGTGCGGACCACGGCGGGCGGCGCCCTCGGCCGCCTGGACCAGCAGCTCGGGGTCGGGCGCGTCCGGGCCGATGTAGGCGAACACCCCGCACATCAGGACCGCCCGGTGCGGGCCATCCAGTCGGCGGCCGCCGGCAGTTGCCCGGCCGCTGTCCGGATCACGTCGGGGTCGATCTGCCAGACCTCCTCGAACCCGTGGTCTGTGTCGCGGGTCCACTGGCGAGCTGGCCAGGCGCCGGTGCCGACCTGGTATCCGCGCGGCCAGGCGTAGCAGGGCGGCAGCTCGATCTGGTGGCGGTCGAGCAGCGCGAACACCGCCTCGTGGTCCCATGAGGCGAGCGGCGAGTAGCGGGTCACGCCCCGCTTGTTGGTGTACAGGTCGGCGCCCTTGGGGCCGGTGTAGTTGCCGTCGGAGCGGCGGCGGCCGAGCAGCAGCATCTCCAGGCCGCGGTCGCGGTAGTAGCGTTCCTGGCCGCGGTGGTTGACGATCTGGAACCAGCGGGAGCCGTAGTTTCCCTGCGGGAACAGCATCTCCGGGTGGTCGGCCAGCCAGGCGAGGGTTTGCCCGGTGGACACCACGGTCAGGTCGTCGGGCATGTGGTCGGTGACCCAGCGCAGGAACGCCGGATACTCCAGCTCCTCGGTGATCGCCAGGACGGCCTCGGTGATCCCGGCCTGGGCGGCCAGCAGCTGCAGGGCGAGCGAGTCCTTGCCTCCGGACCAGGCCAGCGCGGCGCGCCGTGATCCCACCGTGTCCTTGATCCGCGTCACGGTGGTGTCGATGAGCTCGTCGAGACGGTCGTCGGGCCACAGCGCCGCGGCGTTCTGCCGGGCGCGCGACCAGATGTCCTGGTCGCGGGTGGTTTGCTTGCGTGCCAGCCGCGGCGAGGGCGGCCCGCTGCCGGACGAGGCGGCCATGGTGTGCCTCAGCCCCGGTCGGCGTCGGCGGGCGCGGTGGCGGGGCCGGTGTGGAACAGGGGGGCGTCCACGGCGAAGCCCTGCCAGTCGGTGAAGGTCATTCGCGACGGGTCGTCGACCGGCTTGTGCGGGGCGCCGATCGCGACCAGCACGTGCTCGGTGTCTCCGGCGCCGACCGCGTGCGGCACCTGCCCGTCCACCATGTACAGGTCGCCGGGTCGGATGCGGTGGGTGACCTGATCGACGGTGATGGTGCCTTCGCCTTCCAGGCAGAGCAGCAGGTGGTGTCCGGGGTGGACGTGGATCGGGAAGCTGGTGTGCGGGGGCACGCGCAGCATGTCGGCGCCCAGATGGCCATCGCCCGACAGGTGCAGGGCGAGGCCGGTGGCGTCGGCGCCGTGGACGGGCACGCCTTGCTCGCGGACGGCGGCCGCGGCCGCGCCGAGGGGGACGATGCGCAGAGCGCTGGAGTGGCTCATCAGGATGGCTCCTTGGGGATGGCGGAGGCGGATTCTTGCAGGTGGGTTGCGGCGTACTGGTCCAGGATCTGGACCAGCGCGGTGGAGGCGTCCGGGACGCCGAGCTGGCCTTGGGCCTTGCGGAGGATGCCGCGGATCCGGTCACGTTCGGCGACGGTGACCGTCCAGGAGATCGGCACCAGGTCCTGCGGGCTGGCCGTGGACGGCGGCGGCGGGATCGCGCCGGGAGCGGCGGGGGGCGCGTCCGACACGGCCGGGTGGGAGGTCGGCTGCGGGGCCTCCTGCGCAGCGGGCTGCCCGTCCTCCGGGCGGCTGAGCGGCGGAGTGCCGGTCCCGGGCGGCGGCGGTGCGGCCGGGGCGCCGGCCGCCGTGGTGTGCGAATCGGCCGGTGCGTCGTAGGGCGGTGCCGGAGGGACCCCGGCGGCCGGGGCGGCGGGCGGCGCGGTGGGCGGCTGCTGACGGAAGGGGTCCAGGAAGCTGGCCGCCGGGTCGCCGAGCGCGTCGGTCGCCCGCAGCAGCTCGTCCAGGTCCTCGCCGGTGTAGCCGGTCGCGTCCAGGTCCGGCAGCTCCTGAAGGATCCTGGTCAGCTCGTCGTCGTCGTAGCCGCCGAGGTCGTGCAGCCGGTTGTCGCCGATGTTGATCCGGCGGGCGGTGTCATCGTCGCACTGGACGATCTCGCAGCGGACCTCGGTGTGACCCTCGGCGACCAGCGCCTTGAGGGTGTGGTTGCCCGCCAGGATCACCAGCTGCTCGCCGGTGTCGCGCACCACCAGTGACCTGTACTGGCCGTGACGGCGGATCGAGCCGCGGATCTCCTCGACGACACCGCGCCGCGGGTTTCCCGGCATGGGGGTGAGGGAGTCGACGGGGACGACGTCCGTGCGCAGCCACGTGACGGAACCGGCCAAGGGTGCACCTCACAGAACGTGACAACCTAAAGATCAATATCACAGATCGTAAGGGGCGTCCGGGTTCAGTGAGGCACGGCGAAACAGTTGCCATGGTTGCGGGTATGAGGCCCCCGCGCGGGCGTGGCCGGGGCATGGTACGGGACGTCACGGGTATCAAGCCCCCGGGCGGGCGTAGAGCAGCCGGCTCCGGGCTGTTCTGCCACGGCACAGTGGTGAGATCGGCGCGTTAGTCGCGGAGATGACGCCTCCGCTCCGGCATGGTCGGTGACTCGATCCCCCGCTTGGCTGTGACGTGCGCCGATCGTACCGCCAGGGTGACCATCAGCGGACGTCGTCGTGGGCATCACGCCTCGCGCGGTCACGATTGGACAAGCCTGCTGCAGTCTTCGTTGCCGCGGGCATGAGGTCCCCGCTCGGACGTGATCACTTGCCGCCTGGTCACCTGGGGAGTGGGGGGAGCGTCGGCCCACTGACGGAGCGGACTTGTGACCTTTGCTCAGGTCGCGGGTATGACGCCCCCGCGCAGGCATCCATGCCGTTGCAGGATTTCGCGTGCATGGTAGTGCTCTACCGACACGCTGTGGTTGTCACGGGTACCAGGCCCCCGCGCGGGCGTCTGCGGAGTGACCGGAGGATGTCGCGGGCGTGCTGCTCTTGCTCGGGCATCGGGTGACGCTTCACAGCAGGTCGGGCGGTCGCAGGTATGGGCCCCTGCTCGGGCGCTTCCGGTGAGACTACTCCTGGCTGTCGTCGTCGGCGGTGAGCGCCTCCATCAATTCCCGGACGTCGGCGTCGTCGGGCTTGGTGCCCGCGGGGGCGGGCGGCTTGGGCTGCGGGCAGGCGCAGGGGGCGTCCGCGGGGCACTGGCAGTCGACCGGCACGGTCTGGGAGATGTCCCAGACGTAGGAGATGCGGTAGCCCTTGCGGATCCGGCGGCCCTGTCCGGCAGTGCCGTCCTTGCCGCCGTCCTTGCCGTTGTCGGCGCCGCTGCGTCGCCGCGTGGCGGCCTGGTCGTTGTCGTCGCCGTCGCTGGCCTCGCGGCGGGTGACCGGCGCGAAGATCGCGATGCCGCCCTGTCCCCTGGCGACCTTACGGCCGTGCTCGCGCCAGGTCATCATGCCGAAGACCTGGCTGGCGTCGGGCTTCTGGACCCAGATGGCGAACTTGTTGTGCAGGCTGTGCCGATCGTCCAGGCGCGCGGCGGCGGCCTGGAAGTCGGCGATGGCCTCTGGGGTCATCATCGCGGCGGCAAGCTCCAGCCGGTCGCCCAGCTGGCGCGGGGTCATCTTGGGCATGAGAAGAGTTCCCCTTCCTAGGTCGTGCGTGCTAGCGGGGGCGGTTCTGGGAGACCGGGCACGCGGTGAGCTGTCCGTCGACGTACTCGTAGCGCTCCAGGCGGACGGCCGGAGCCGGGGTGAAGATCAAGCCACGGGCGGTGACCTTGAACTTGTAGGCGCGGGTGATGTACATGACGTACGCCTCGGGATGCTTCTCGACGAACCCGAGCGGCATCGTGCTCGGGGTGAGCGGGTTCTTGCGGCGGCGCATGGACTGCCGGGCCACGTAGGGGCACAGCTGCATCGCGTGCCTGGCGCAGACCTCGTGCATCGGCGGGTCGACGTAGGCACGCTCGGTCGCCGAGCTGGGGCCGCCGAGCAAGAAGATCCAGTAGTCCAGCGGGCGGCCGCAGACGCCGCACAGGCGCCGCTCGGCCACCTCGTAGACCTTCCGCGGGTCGAGCGCGGTGAAGTCGGCGCCGTCCGGCGTCATGGCGTTGACGAAGGGGACCGGTAGCCGGCGGCGAGGGCAGATCGGCAGGTGTTCCACCGTGTCGGGGATCTGGTGGGTGGGCGGGTTGGGCATAGGGTCCTCGCTTCAAGGTCGGGGCTAGCGCGGTAGATGCCGTGGCCCCCGGGGAGGTGCCCGGGGGCCACGGCTCCGGTCAGGTGCGCATCATCACGTTGTGCCAGGCGGTGCGGGTCTCCTCCGTGCCGGTGGCGGGGTCGGTCTCGATCCAGGTGTGCAGGCCGAGGATGCCGGAGCTGACGTAGCCGGGGGCGACCTCGGCGGCGCCGAGCTGGTACAGCAGCTCGCGGCGGGCGCATTCGGCCGCGGACGCCGCGGTGGGGTGGTGGCAGGTGCACTGCCACTGGACGTACTGCTGCTCCTGGACGTCCTGGAGGGTGACGGTGGCGGCGAACCGGGTGTAGGAGTCGATGTCGATGTGCAGCGGTGGGTACTGCGCCGTTCGTGTCCGGTAGATGGCCGGTTCGGCGGCGGCCTGGTCGCCGAGGATTTCGGTGATGGTGTCCAGGACCTCGCCGACCGGGCGGCGGGGGGCGTGGCTGGTGCAGTGGCGGCCGTCGCCGGTGGTGGCGGGGTTGGTGCAGGGGTCGGGTACCGGGGGCTCGTCCGGGGTGCTGTGGGCGGTGCCGAGGGTGGTGCAGAACAGCAGGCCGCAGCTGGTGCATGCGGCCCTGCCGTCGGGGGTCTCCTCGACGGCGTGGTTGCAGTCGGCCAGTGCGGTGTACTGCCGCTCGGTCAGGTCGCTGTCGCAGGCGGAGCAGTAGGGGCGGCGGTCGCGGGCACGTTCGGGCGAGGGGTCGTCGCAGCACGCGGTGAGCAGGTGCATGGCGATCATGCCGGGCGGTTCCTTTCGGTGTCGTCGGTCGCCGCGGTGGTGAGCGGCGCGGGCGGGTTCTTCGGGGTCGATGTCAGAACGATGGGGCCGTCTCCTCCGATGCGGGGCAGGCCGTCGCTTCCTCGGTTGATGCCGTACCTGTCGATGAGCTGCCGCAGCGTCACGCGTCCTCCGCATCGTTGGTGTTTGCCATCGGGGGGTGCTGGTCGGTCTTGTTGTCGCGGGGGGCGAAGCCGGCCGTGGCCGCGTCCGCGTCGGTCACGGCCTCGGCGAGCTCCCGCGACAGGCGCTCGGCCTGGGCGAAGGCGTGGAAGGCGTCGCTGCTGGCGGCGGCCACGTCGATGTCGTCGTGATCGGGGCGCAGCAGGCCACGCTCGGCAGCCTTGTTGATGTGGTCCTGCAGCGCGGCGAACGTTCGACCGAGCGCCTTGGCGACGGGGCCGAGACGGTCGCAGGCCCGCCAGAGCGTGTGCGGGTCGCTCATGGGGCCGCTCGCGGTCTTGGCTAGGGCCTCGGCGGTCTCCTTGAGCTGGGTGGCCTCGCGGACGAACTCGGTGTCGACGGCACGAGAGGGGGTCGGGCGATCGGTCATGCGGTTCCTTTCCAGGTGGCTGGCACCGGCCGCGGTGGCGCGGCCGGTGCCGATGGTTCAACGGGCGGTGATCTGCTCGCAGAACCGCCGGTAGGTGGCGTCGATGCGGTGGGCGTAGCGGTTGTAGAGCTCTGCCAGATCGATGCCGAGGGTGTGCATGAGGGCGTCGCCGAGCAGGTTCCTGTCGTCGGCGTCCTGCGGGCTGTAGCCGCGGCCGTGCTCGCGGGCCCAGCGCAGGCGTGCGCAGACCTCCACGAACTGCGTCTCGGCCTCGTCGAGGGTGTCGGCGAGTCCCAGCCGGGTGACCGGTGCCGTTCCGTCGGGGAGGAGAACGAGGATTTCGGCTGCGTTGTCGGTCATGGCGCTGCCTTCCGGGGGTGCGGGAGGTGAAGGGGCGGCGAGTGGCGGGGACACCCGCCGCCCCGGCTTGTGAGCTCTGGCCCGGCGGGGCCGGTCAGCCGCAGCGGCCGTCGGCGGCCAGGGTGCAGTACAGGTCGAGTGCGTCCTTGGCGCCCTGCTTGATGAACTCCATCGTGGTGCCGTACCGCAGCCGCCGGGACAGGATCCGCGCCGCCTGCGCGGCGTAGCGGTCGGCGCGGACGATCTTCACCAGGTCGAGGGCGTTGCCGCTGGTCAGCGGCGACCCCTCGGCAATGCCGTAGGTGGTGAGCAGGTAGGCGGCCAGGTGCTCGCGCAGGGCCCCCAGGTCCATGCGGCCCAGGTGAGCGCGGGTGTAGGTCGTGGCGGTCATCGTGGTCTCGCCCCTTTCTCTGCCATCGTTGCTATGTCTTCTAGTTTGGCCTCTTTTCAAGACTTCGTCAAGCCGCATGGCCAAATCTGAGGACATAGCGGTTCCTGTTCGTGCAGCGGACAGGCAAAGCCCCTCCGGCGCCCGCCGAGTTCGACGGGCGCCGGAGGAAGCCGGGCCTCCGCATCGCCCCGTGGACCGCGCGGATACCGCGACGGTTACAGGTTCACAGTGACGGGCATGCCGATCCGGCTGAGTTCGCGCAGGAACAGCACCATGCCGTTCCTGAGGGCCGGGTCCTCAGCCGCCTGGAAGGCGGTCCGCCTGTAGCTGACATCCCGGCCCGTGACGATTTCGGCCGCGGTGTTTCGCACGATCTCGGCGGCACTGGTCCAGGTCTCGTCGAAGTCGACCAGGACGCCGACCATGATCCACGGGTGCGCGTTGCCCCGGGCGGTGATGAGGTTCATGGTCGCGTCTTCCAGGCCGGGGAACCTTCCCGATCCGATCTCGTCCATGGCGCGCTGGACGTGCTCGAAGCCGACCCAGTGGTACAGGTTGTCGTGCACGGTGTTGCGGAGCAGTTCCGCGGCTCGCGCGAGCTCCTGAAGGGCCTCGTCGTGAGCTTTCTTGAGGGCGTCGTCGAAGCTGCCGTTCGATTCCTGGGTCATGCGCCCCTCCTTCCTTATGTCTTCAAGTTTGGCCTATCTCTCTGTTTTAGTCAATCAGTGAGGCCAAGTCGTGAACTAGTCTCGTCGTGCTCGCGTGCGGCGATGTCGAGCAGTTGCATCGTCTGGTGGACGGCGGCGATCACCGCTGCCTTGCCGACCATCTCCTCGCGGTGCGCGATCACCTCGGCTCGACGCCGCAGGGCCCTTTCGGCGCCATCGCCCTCGGCGAGGGTGTCACCGCAGTGGACCAGCACGTTGCTGCCGAGGCCCCAGATCAGCGAGTTGACGGCGGCGCAGGCGCAGGCGAGCGGATCGATGTCGGTCATCACCCACACGTAGTCCGCCGGGTCCTGGCCCCTCTCGCGCAGCGCGAGCGCGGCCGCGCGGATCAGGCCCCCGGTGCCGGCCGCTGGGTCGCTGATCCACTGGCCGGGTGACGGCGCCTCGTCGCCGATGGTCAGGCGCGCGAGCGCGTCCGCGACCTCGGCGGGCGTGTGGAACTCGGCCAGGGCCCGCCTGCCGCCCTGGGAGCGCAGGCCGGTCAGGACCGGTCCCAGCACGTCGGCCTGGCTGCGCCACCAGGGATCGGGGCTGGCGGTGAGCTCCAGCATCCCTGTCTGGATGGCCGCCTGGGTGACCGCGCGCACCGCCTTGGCCGCGCGGTCGTCGATGCCGTCTTCGAGCCATCGGTGGATCGGGCTGGCGACGTCGACCAGGTAGGGGCGGTTCATCCACAGCCGGGCCCAGAACGACTGGTAGAGGCGCATGAGGGCGGGCGCGTCGAGGCCGAGGATGTACTGTTCCAGCTTCGGGCGGTCCAGTTCTGTCGGACCGATGAGGCACAGCGTCGCCACCGTGCCGAGCGGGATCTCGATGCGGGAACCTCCGTGCGCGCGATGCCAGGCACGATCGATGTCTTCGGCGATCTGCTGCAGGTGCAGCCGCATGTTCGCGGGCCGGGGCGCCGCCCGGGTGATGCGCGCCTGCTCGGACGAGGTGTGGCGGTCGATCCGCTGCTCGACCTGCTGGTCGGTTTGCGGGTCGGTTTGCTGGCGGGCCGGCGTCTGGGCGAGCAAGTCGAGTTGCTCGCTGTCCGGCTGGGCGTGCCGCCGGTCGTCTGGTCGGTAGCCTCTGGTCATGTCCGGGGTCCTCCGTGGGATGTGCGGGTGGTGCTGTGGACATGCGAGGGGGGAGGCGGGGCGAGCCGCCTCCCCCCAGTGCGTGATCGATCGGGCCGGGCAGGGCCCGGCCCGGGTCAGCCGGTGTGCGGGGCGTCGGCGTGCGCTGCCGTCAGGCGGTCGAGCAGCGCGGCGGCGGCCTGCGTCTTGGCGTCGGCCTTGCGTGCGGCGGTGGCGCTGGCCACGAACTCGGCGCCGGTGGCGGCGCAGGTCGCGGTGACCGTGCAGGTGTGGTCGGGCTCGTGCCCTGGCCCGTGGCTGGTGAAGTCCCAGCGCAGATCCCGGAGCCGTCCCTTCTGGGTGTGTTCGTTGACGGTCATGATCGGGTTCTTGTGCACGGTGGGCTGATCGATGTCGCCGGGAGCGGGCGGGGCCGGTTCCTCCGCCAGATCCTGTGAGGCGTCGGGCAGTCCCGCCATGGCCGCGGCGAGCCCGAGCGCGGCCTGCTGGCGGCCCTCGCGTTTGCCGGGGCCGATCCGGCGGGGGGAGGTGTGCACGGTGTCGCCGCAGACGAGGGTGACGGTCACGGCGAACAGCGGCTGCTGAACGGTGCCGATGTCGCGGATCTCCCACAGGGGGTCGGCGCCGGTCAGCTGCCCGTACATGGCCACCACCGTCACGGCCAGCGGCGGGTCGTCGGCCAGCAGGCGGCACAGGCGCTCCCGGGCCGGGCGCCATCGCTCTCCCTGCGTCCGCAGGAGCGCCCAGCAGATATCGCGGGGTGCCAGCAGCCCGGCGTCGGCACGGCGCGTGATCTCCTCCACCAGCGCCGGAGGTGGATCGCCCTCGCGCGCCGCGGTCTTGAGGACACGGTGGAAGGCGGCGGCGTCGAGCCCGGCGAGCTCGGCGGCGCCGTCCCGTAGGCGCCTGTGGGCGCGGTCGGTGGCCGCCTGCTTGAGCCGCTGGGACTTGCGGTCCTTGAGCTCGCGCGCCCTGGTGTTGATCGCGGTGGCGATCTCCTGGAGCTGCCCCTGGCTGTAGGGGCTGGGACGTCCATCGACTGCGGCCAGCACGATGCGCTGGGTCACCAGGTCGGCGTAGCGGCGCAGCGGCGAGGTGGCGTGCGTGTAGGCCGCCAGGTTCAACCCGTAGTGGCCGCCGACCTGCGGGCCGTACTCGGCGCGGCGCAGGATCGCCGTCAGGCGCTCCCGGGTGACCGCGCTGGTGACCGCACTGGCGGTGAGATCGTCGAGAAGCTGCTCGCGAGGCGGCGCGACCGCGCCGACACGGTGATTGCGGAACAGGATCGGCAGATCACGCTCGATGCACCAGCGGGCGACCGCCTCGTTCGCGGCGATCATCAGTTCCTGGACGATGATGTAGGCGGCGTTGCGCTCGTACTCGGACACGGGCCGCGGGACGCCGCTCTCCCCCGTCGCCCAGCCGCGCTCCAGGTCGTACAGCACCAGGGCACCTGACAGGCGGCGCCGGGCGAGCAGCGCCAGCGCCAGGTGGTGAGCATCGCGCAGCATCTGGTCCTGCGGCCCGAGGTCGATCGGGCGGGTGAGCGCGGCCGCCGCCTCCCGGTGGCTCATGGCGATGCCGTGGCGCAGCCGTCCCCGCGAGATGCGCGCGCGCTCGACCGCGCCGTCCACGCCGACGTGCAGCTCGATAAGGCAGGTCGGCACGGGCGCCGCGCCGAGCGCGGCGGCGTCCTGGCGATCGGCGGGCAGCATCCGGATCGTCCGGTCGGGCAGGTAGACGGTCCAACCACGGCCGGCGGCCTGGATGTCGGCGGGGCTGCCAGCGGGGATCACGCGGGCGACGTCGGCGATGTGGACCCGCACATGCCAGCCGCTCGAGATGCGCTCCACCCAGAAGGCGTCATCGCGGTCGGCCGAGTCGGCCCGGTCGATCATCACTCCGGCGGCCGCCGGGTCGAAGGCGCGGGTCACCTGCCCTCCCCGGAGGTTTCCGCGTCGCCGGGTGCGTCGCTTGCCGGAGCGTGCTCGTTCGGGCTGCCGATGGTGGGCGGCAGCAGCACGGGCGGCAGGTAGCGCCGCAGGACCTGTTCGGCCGCCAGCGGGCTGCGCAGCACGAGCGTCATGGATTGAATGCCGTCCCGCGGCCTGAAGATCTCGATCTCCGTCGTACGCACGCCGAGGTCCTCGGCGATGTCGTGTTCGGGGAAGTCGTGCGTGATCTGAAAGCCGTAGTAGGTGCCCCCGATTCGCCACTTGGCCATCAGCTCGTGAGGCTCCTGACCCGGGTCGTTCGCCATGACCGAGATCTCGGGCTGGCGGTGCACGGCGCTGATCTCGGTGTAGAGCCGGTCGAACACCTCGTTCAGGTGCACCAGGTCCTGATCCGGGTCGTTGGCTTCGGCGCGGGCGATCTCGTCCCGCGCACGGTCCATGATCTCCTCGATGGGCTGGCCGGGCCGGTCGATCTCCAGCACGGCCCAGGTGACGACCGGTTCGAGGACGAAGTACCCGAGCCGGGCCGCCTCGCTGGCGGCGCGCAGCATCAGCACCACGCCCGAGGACGAGGGCATTCTCGATGCCATGCGCTCGACTCGGCGGCACAGGTAGTCGGCGGCGTCCTCCCAGTGATCCCAGGACTGCTGTGCGCGGGAGACGCTGTCGTCGGAATGGTGTCGGCAGACGATCGTGTACGGCATCAGCTGTCGGCCTTCCTCGAAGTCGGTGTCGGGCTCGGTGTCGATGGCGGTGTCAAGCGGATTCGGTACAGCACGCCGTGAGCGGCGACCTGCCGGGCGCCCTCGCGGATGCGCTGGGCGGCGCGACGCCACGGCGCGGCGGTGGGCGGCCAGTCGCAGTCGTCGGCGCGGCGGTCCAGCTCGGCGGCCAGGTTCTCGGCGGCGGCCTGTCGGGTGGGGTGCCCGCTGGAGATGACGGTCGCGCCGCGTTCGGTTTTGCCCTGGCGCAGCACCTCCCAGGTGGCGCCGCGTGCTTCTGCCTGGACCTCGCGCATGTGCGCGTCGTGGGCGGTGCGACGCGCGTCGGTGTCCAGGTCGGGGTTGGGGTGGGTCCAGCCGCAGGCGCAGCCGTCCGCGGTGAGGTGGTGGCGGTCGTGATCGATCAGCGGGTCGGTGGTCCAGTGCGGGGTGTCGTCGGTGTGCATGGAGCCGGTCTTTCTCGGGGGGTCGACGCGGATGATTCCGAGGAACAGCAGGGCGTAGCGTCCGGCGAGGACGTCGCGGTGGTAGCGGGCCCAGAAACCGGCGCAGGCGGCCGGGCCGAAGTCCGGGTTCTCGCCGTAGGGCAGGGTCCCGTGGCAGGTGAGCAGCGCCCCGGCCTCCAGGTTGGCGGCGGTGACCTCGGCGACGCGGTCTTCTCCGAACATCTGGCGGCCCTGGCTGCGGAACAGGCAGGTGTCGCAGCGGCGTGACAGGACGCGGACGCGTCCGGTAGCCCGGTCGATGATGTCACCGGGGGCGCGTCGGCGCACGGCACTCATCTACTCTCCCCGGGGGTGTCGCTCTCGGTGGCGTTCGAGCGCCGGTCGATGGCCTCAATCCAGTCGAGCGTGACGGCGGCGGCGTCGAGCAGCGCGGCACGCAGGGCGTCGGGGCCGGAGGCGGCGAACGCGGCGTGCATGCGTGCGGCGAGCAGGTGACGCCAGGTCAGCCAGCCCCGGTCGGTGAGGTCTTTCACCATGGCGCGGTCCGCCTCGGCGACGCGCCGCATGGCGTCGGTTCCGGTGCCGTCGGGGCGGTCGATCGTGACCACGCGGACGGCGCGGATGTCGCGCAGGCGCCGCTCGATGTCAGTCAGCTCGGTCGGGTAGCTCACGATGTCCTTTCCACGGTCGATGTGCGGTCGGTGGGTGTGCGGTCAGAGCATCAGTAGCCGATGACGGTGTGCCAGATGTAGGAGGTGACGCGGTCGGCCAGTTCCGGATCGACCTGGTAGAGAGGGTCGATCAGCTCGTCGAACTCCCGGCCGATCTGGGTGAACACCTTGTCGGCCTGGATCATCACGCGCCAGTGGCGGTCGGCGATGCGCTGATGCCCGTCCTCCAGCGCCTGCCAGTACTGCGAGCGGGCTCGCTCGTAACGCTGGGCGGGAGCGGCCATCCGGTGGCCGACCGCCAGGGCTCGCGTGCCCAGGGGGTGGCGGACGGCGATGAGGACGTCCATCGCCTCATTGGCCGGTTCGCTGTCCGGTCGCTGGTGGTCAGTCATCACAACCTCTTCCTTATGTCTTCAAGTTTGGCATACTCTAGAGACTAAATCAACTACACAGGCCAAACCAAGAGACACAAAGCGAGGTGTTGACGTTGGCCTACTTGCGAGACATAAGCGGGCGTGCAACCATCGGCGGGTTGGATGGCCGCGGCAGGATGTCCGCTTCGGCCCGGATTGCGCTGGAGGACCGTGTTCGGGAGGACAGAATGAGGGGCGGCAGACAGAAGCCACAGATGTCCACCGAGCAGGAGGCTGCCTTGGAGGCGCTGAAGGGGGCCGTGGCCGAATTCACCGCAGCCAACCAGCAGCGCGAGGAGCTGATCGTCGAGGCCGGTGAGGCACGTGTGCCGCGGGCCCGGGTGGAGGAGACCTCGGGGCTCTCCCGCTCGACGATCTGGAAGCTGTGGAAGGCGGCGGGCGTGCCGCCGCTGCCCGCCGGCACCAGCCATCT
This sequence comes from Actinomadura miaoliensis, assembly GCF_039536785.1. Taxonomy (NCBI): domain Bacteria; kingdom Bacillati; phylum Actinomycetota; class Actinomycetes; order Streptosporangiales; family Thermomonosporaceae; genus Actinomadura; species Actinomadura miaoliensis. Next base: position 89,039 of record NZ_BAAAZG010000038.1, on the reverse strand, counting down.
GCAGTTGTCCGACAAGCAGCGGGAGATCCTCGCGCGGCTCGGTGACGCGGCGGACCGGTGCCGACGCGCCGAGGAAGGCTACGCGGAGAATCTGCTGAACTGCGGGCGTGTCGGGGTCCGGCAGACCCTAGTGGCCGACGCCACCGGATACGGCCGGGAGCGGATCCGGCAGAAGTGGCGCGAGGCGGGCATCAAGCCGGGCGGTGGCAAGAGCTGACACGACAGCGTGCCGGTGTCTCCGCCGCCCTGTCGCGTTGTGCGCCAGGGTACGGTCCGGCCCGTTGCCGATGATCTCGGCCACCAGACGTGGACGGGGCGCCGCGCTCCGGCGGCGAGGACGCCGGTGACGGTCAGGCCCGTGGCGGTGATCTCCACGTACCGGGGTGGTCGGTGGTCAGGATGCCTTTGAGGACGGGTGCGCGCCGGGCGGTCTCGTGCGTGAGCCGTGCAGCGCGGCGCAGCAGGCCGCCGAGCGCGGCCGCATCGGGCGGTGAGGAACATCCCGGCATCGGCCGCCGCCCGGCTCGCCCATGCCGGCACGGCGCCCAGGCGAGGAGGCCGAGGCGTCTTCGTCAGAATCCCTCATGCTCGTGGGGTTGCAGGATGCGGTGATGGACCGCGTGGATCTGCAGGCCGTGCAGGTCGCCGCTGACGAGGGAGGAGATTTTGCGGTCGGCTGCCCGCAGGGCGCTGGCCGCCTCCGGGGCGATGGACTCCAGGCGTGCCAGCGCCAGGCCGATCGCGTCGATCAGGGCAGCCGTCTCGGCGTCGTCCAGCCGCACGGCGACTGCGCCGCTGTACTCTGCGTCGTCGTCCACGATGCGCATGGGTCCTCATCCCTGGCGGTGTCATCTCGGCCGGGCGCGGTGCCCCATGAACGCCTGCGGTTCGGCCGCATGGAGCCATGCGCCGCCCGGCCACCGGAGCATCGCGCGACCGCACCGGCGGGCGCCCGGCTGCCAGGCCGGGAGGATGCCGAGCATGTGCCGGTCGATCGCGGCCTGCAGAGTCCGCGGCTCGTCGCCTGGCGCAGCGTGGTGGCTCCATCCGCACGTGCAGCTGGCCGACACGGCTCGGACGTCGGCGTACAGGCCCTCCCATCGGATGGAGACCTGGCGGGCTGCGTGGCGGGCGGCCATGTCGATCACATCGGGATGCATGGCACGGTCCGGGGAAGGGGCCGAGGGCTGCATCTGAACTCCAAGAGCCAGGTGCCTGGGGCACCGGACAGAGACGACCCCGGGCACGGGGCGCGTCAGCTGAAGAGGATGGCGGTCATCGTCTCATCGAGCAGCCGCACCGCCTCCTGCTCCGGCATCTGGCCGATGCGCCCCAGCGCCTCGTAATCGATGTCGGGCTGGCCACCCAGGTCCGCGACGTGGACCTGGGTGGCCACGAACTGGCGGACCTCCTGCGCGCTGGGCGATCGTCCCTGCTGGCCATGCCCCCTCCTCGGGGCCCCGCACTGCTCATTGTGTCTTTTATTTTGGCCGACATCCATGTCTAAATCAACTTGTGCGGCCAAATATGGCGACATATGCAGCGTCGATACGGCGGGCCAGATCGTTCATTCGGTGCGTGATCTGTGTCTCACTCGGTACCGGGAGAGGTGGTTTGAACCCACCCTGGAGGTATCGCAAGCGGGAAGGCGGCAGATTTTCGCAGGTCAGGCTGCAATTACAACAATGGTTTTCCCCCGGGCAGACTGATGCACAACGGCTCGCAGGGTCGGCGCCACAACGACGACGGCCCCCTGTTGCCGCAGGGAGCCGTCTGTCCGAACTCACTGCCGTAGGAAGCGAGCTCAACGTGAGCGTACGTCCTGACGAGTCCTCCCCGCAGTCTCAGCCGTCTGCCCCTCAACCGCTTCTGAGCAGCCGGGCGCTTCTGATCGTCCTGGTCGGCGTCGCGGCCGGGATCGCGGTGGCGGTACGGCCCGAACTGGCGGTGCCGATCGGCGTGGGCGTCGCGGTGGTAACGCTGCTCATCGTGGCGGTCGGCCCTTGACTCAATTCGAGGCCGCCGCTGCGGCGTGAACCCCAGCGGCACGGCGGCGGTCGTCGACGTAGGCGGCGACGGTGCGGCTGATTGGGTCGTCGCCGAGAAACGACCAGCCTGTCGAGGCCGGGCCGGGCCCGGAAGGACCGGGCCCGGCAGTGTGTTCCAGCGATCGCATGTCGTCGCTGCTCGACTCAGAAGTCATGGGCGCACAGGGGGCAGAACTCGACGCGGTTGGCGCGCACCGTCCAGACGTCCCACAGACGCCGCAGCAGCCCGAGGTCGCCACTGGCCTGCCAGTAGGCGCGCCGGTAGGCGCGGCGCATCTGGCGCGCGGTGCGGAACAGGTGACGGCACGAGCCGCAGCGCAGGTAGCCCCAGCCCGGTTCGTCGGCGTCGTGGGCACGGCAGTGGATGTGGTCGCAGCGGCCAGTGCGCTCGTGCGTGGTCCCGCCGTCTCCGTCGACCTGGGCGGCGGGGGCATCAGCGGCCGGCGGCGCGTCGTTCACGCTGTCGGCGAGGACGGCACCGATGCCGGCGGGGGAGCCGGTCGAGGCGCTGGGAGCGGTGTGGTCATGGCGGGCGGTGAGGGCGAGGTGCATCCGGCGGCATCGCCCGGCCAGTTGTCGCCAGTCGTCGGCCGTGGCGGCGGGGTCATCGAGGAGCCGGGCGACCTCGGAGCGGGCGTAGGCGCACGCCGGGTCGTCATCGCCCGCGCGGTGGTCGCATGCGGTGGCGCCGCCGCGCAGCTGGCGGACGGCCAGGGCGATCAGGCCTGTGCTGAGGGAACCGATGATCGCGCCACCGCAGTAGCCGACGAGGATGGCCTGTCCGAGGGGCAGCGTCATCGCGGTCGCCTCCAGGCACCAGCCGCGACCGCTACGGGCGTTTTCCACACCCACCGACGAGCAGTTATCCACATTGTCCGGTTCCTTCCACCTTAAGGTGTGATGACAGTAATTAGAGTTTCGGTGCTTTTGTCTAGACGGTCTGGTGTTCTTAGACGGTCAAGTTCTTCTAGGTGCTCCAGGACGTATTAGGGGGGCGGTCCAGATCCCCCCCTTTCCGGGGTTAGGGGGTGGTCCAGACACCCCCCTTTCAAGGGGGTAAGGGGCGGTCCAGACCTCCCCCTTTTCCGATAAGGGGCGGCTCGGAGACCCCCCTTTCCCGGTAAGGGGCGGTCGGGACCACCCCCTTTCCTTCAGGGTGACATCGGTTGTCCACAGCCCTGGCCATCTCGTTATCCACAGGCCCGCAGCCGCTCCTCCCCGTCCTCGCCGCCGTCCTCGCCACCGTCCCGGCCGCCGTGCCGATCACCTGCCGGACCCTCGCCCGCCTTCCCTGCCTCCTTCTCGCCGTCCTGCATGTCCTCGCGGACGGGCAGCCGCACCGACGCGGGAAACCTGGGGAGCTTGAACTCCATGTCCCGCCCCCGGCGGGCGTAGTAAGGGCGACCGTTGCGATCGCGGCCCAGCTCCACGCGCACCTCCAGCCCGCGCTCGGCCAGCCGCTGCAGCACGTCCTTGAGCGTGTCGGAGTTCACCCCCGCCACCTGACACAGCCGCTCCCGCAGCTTGCAGTCGTCGCTCTTGAACCGCACCATTTCCCGGGTGCTCTCATCCAGCACGCGATCGGCGATCGTGAGCAGCACGATGCGCTCCTTGTCGGTGATCCCCTTCGCCGCCGGCGTCCGCAGCCACTCGATGACCTCGCCGACGAGCCGACCGCTCATAGGGCATCCTCACGCAAGCCCAGAGCAACGCAGAGCCCCCGCCGGGACGCCTCGCAGGCGCAGACATGCCCCCCGTGCGACACACGACAAGAGGGCAACCTCAAGTTGCCCCCCGCCACGCTGGGACAACGCGGACCCTGTGTACCGCCGGGCCCCCGCGGCTCACGCATCCACAGCCTCCTCTCGCGGCCCCCACAGGGCGCAGCCAGTGCGGATGCCACCGGCCGCCAGATCAGGGCCACCCTCGGCACCGCAGTGCTCGCGAGCCCGGTAGCCGGTGTCCCGCTCAGTGATCTCCGGCTCGTACAGCGCGCACGTCTTGCACCCCTTGGCGGCCGGGCTCCACCAGCAGCGGGCGATGTGCCGAGCGGCCGCCGCCTTCTTCGAGTGGCCACGCCTGCAGTACGGGCACAGGTAGCGGGTGACCGTGATCGCGATGGGCTCGGCCGCGGCCCCCATGGCGGCCTGCGACGGCGGCGCTGCTCCGGGATCCTGCGGCAGCGTCATGCCCTTCCTCCGTCCCGAGAACGGTGACAGGGAACCGGCGTCCGGTCCGTCGACGTCCCCGCCAGCACCCGCCCCTGGATGCCCAGCCCACTCGCCTTCCCACGCCGACAACCCCGCAGTCGGCCCTTCCACCACAACCACAGGCCGACGCCCCCGCACAACGCCCAGAAGGCGGCCAACCCCGGCAGCCTGCCCAGAACGCCCGCCGCGCACTGCGGCCACGAGCCCAGCGCGAGCAGACCGCAGGCCACACGCCACCGAGCGGGCGAGCGCCCGAGCGTCTCCACAGCGGCCAGCACGCCCCCGGCGGCCACGAGCGGCGCCGCCGCCAGCGCGATGGTGTCGGCGAGCGTCATGTCCCCTCCTGGGAGGGCGACGTCTGCGGGGACGATGGGCGCTGCGGATCATGCGATGGCCGTGGAGACGGCACAGGTTCCGGCCGCCGGGTACGCACCGGGTCGGGCGACACCACCCGGGACGGCCGGGCACCGGCCGGACCGTGGCCCGCACGTTTGCGGCCGCCCGCCCCCCGCGCGCCCTTCCCACGCGAGGAACCGGTGCTCCGCTGCACCAGCTGGTGATCGACCGGGCTTTCAGTCCCGGCGCCGGGACCGACACCGGTGCGGCCGTCAGGGCTGGGACCGGGCCCGGTGCCGGGCTGGGACGATACGGGGATCGGCTCGGTCTCGCTCACCGGCGCCCCACCGTCCCGCACCCGCACCGACCATCCGATGCCAGCCGTCAGCACCCCACCCGCCAGCGCGGCCGCCATGGCCATGCGCATCAACGGGCGAGGCGCGGCATGTTTCCCACGTTGCCTCACGGCTTATCCCTTTCACGACGCGGTAGTGGACCGTCCCCGGCGTCCTGCCACGGGTCCGGGAGAGGGAAAGGACCGCCGCCCCCGCCCTGCGCGCCCTCCATCGGATCCAGCAGCAGGTCCTGGAAGGCGGGCAGCTCCTGCTGGTGCGGCCCGTTGCATGTCGCAGCGTGCGGCATGTAGACGCGTTCCAGCGGATGCCGCGGCCCATCGGCGGCCGACTGCACCGACCGGGCCCGGTACTCGCCCCAGTGATCCCGGTAGGCGAGCACGGAGCCGTCCGGGTTCGGCTCGGGATCCAGGGCCTGCCAGCGCGCGGCCAGCGTGCGTGCCCAGATGATCCGCTGCCCGCACGCCTCGCACTCCTCGTGCCTGGCTCGACCACGTCCCATGTGCACCCCCCGGGCGGTTCCTTCCGTACTGCTCAGGCCCCGGCCGCCTGACAGCCGGGCGACATGCGGATGTGCCCGCCCGTCGCGGCCGCTGAGGCCGCGACGGGCGAGCCGCTGGCCGAGCTCGGCTCAGGCATCACACGGATGCCGTATAGACCAGCGCCCCTTGGCGGTGCCGCCCGCCGACGTTCACGGGCGGCACCACAGCCGCCGAACCTCTGACCCTGACCCCGGCGATTTCGAAGTCACGGTCGAGCCCGGCGTGCGCGGACGGGCACGGGGAGGACCCGTCCGCGCGGCTCATCACGGGAACGCGCACGGCTACCGGGCTTTGCGCGCCAGATAGTCACCAGCCCTGAAGGCAGCGCGCGGACACAGATGCCGGACCGCCGCACCGGCGATCACCCTGACATCTCCCTCGCTGACCCCCTCCGGCCGGTAGACGGCCGCGCCCTGCACAATCGCCAGGCACGTGCGCTCCCCGAAGGCGAGCACCTCCGCGTCCGGACGGTCCCTGTTCAGTCCCTGTCGGTGGACCTCGGCCAGATAGGCGGACTGTGCCTGGGCCGACGGGCTGCCCCAGAGCCACATCGCGTCAGGCTCTCCCCCTTTGACCAGGGCACTGGCGACCAGCAGGACGCCGATCACCAGCAGGGCAGGCCGCGGTCCCGTCCGGGGTCGGCCGGGCGCCGGGCGGGCATGCCGTCCTCGCGGCCGTGCCCACGGCGGCGCGGCAAGCGGCAGTGGACCGGTCACCGCGCTCGCTCCCGTTCGGCTTTTCCCTGGCCGTCCGCCCCGTCGGCGCCGCCCGGCTCCGGGGCGGCCGCGGGCGGCGCCGCGTCAGCGCCCTGCCACGCGGGCAGCGGCGGGGCCGGCCGCGGCTCGGCGGCCTGCCCNGGCCGGCCGCGGCTCGGCGGCCTGCCCCGCCGAGCCGTACGGCTGGAACGCGCCGTCGCCAGCGCGCGTGTCCGCGACGGCGCGGTCCGTGCCCGGCAGGTGCTGGCCGCCCTCGGGCGCGTGCTCCGGAACCTCCTCGGCGGGACCGGCCTGCGGCAATCCGGCCGCTGAGGAGCCGATGGCCCAGCCGGTGCCCGCATCCGGGACTTCACCGGCGTCGCCCTGCGCGGGCGCGACCTGGCTCGGCGGCCCGGTCGGCGGCGCGGTCGGCGGCGCGGTCGGCGCCGAGTACAGGCGGTCCATGTCCTGGTTCCGGACGGACGCGTCGGCGGGCACGTCTCCCTGCTGGCGCAATGTCTGCCGCCAAGCCGCCGCCAGCTCCGCCTGCCGGGCGGACAGCTCGCAGACGGCGCGCATCGTCGCCTCGTACCGCTCCAGGTGCACATCGGTCTGTCCGCCGGGGATCACCGCCGACGCCCCGACCACCAGGCCCAGTTCGTTGTCGCCAGCGGCCACCTGCCCGGGGAACAGGATCTGACCGCCACGGCTCCAGATCGTGAAGCCCGCGCGCACGCCGTTCAGGTGGACCCGCGCGTCCTCAAGGTCCTGCTGTGCCGCCTTCAAGGCCGCCTCTCGCTGGCTCACCTCCTGGGTGAGCTCACGGCACCGTTCCTCGGCGGCCTGGAGCTCCCTCTCGTACCACAGGCGCGTCCGCTCGCTCTGCTGCATGGTCACTCTCCTTCATCTGTCACATCCCGTGCCGGGGTGCCGGGGCGCCCCGGCACGGGTCGGGGGTCAGATCCAGTTGTCGATCCAGGCCAGGCCGCCCCTGTCGAGCGTCAGCTTGGCGCGGGTCACGGTGACGTAGGCGAGCATCGCCTCGTCCGCGGGGATGTCCAGCGGCCTGCCGTCCTCGTCCTTGTGGCGGGGCTCGCGGAAGTCGTCGGCGACCTTCACCGAGTCCCACTCGCGGCCCTTGGCCTTGTGGGCGGTGCTGATCAGGACGTCCGGGGTCACTGTCCGCCGCCCCCGCCGAGGGCTGGGACGTGCCGGGTCCGGTACCAGCCGGTCCACGGCGTCGATCACCACGTCCGGGCCCCACTCATCGATCAGCCGCACGAACGTCAGCAGGTCCGAGCCGGACGGGTCGGACTCGGCGTACTCCTGCACCTCGCCCCAGGTCTGGAAGGCGATCAGCTCGGGATGATCGGTCCCGGCACCGGCCTTGAGCTGGATCGCGGCCTCGGCCAGACGGCGGATCCCGTTGCCACCGCCGACCAGCGCGACGCGCTTGCCCTCTCCCATCAGCCGCATCGCTTCGGCCATCGCGGTGGAGTTCGTCCGGCACAGCAGCGCGTCCGGCGACTCCACCGGCGCCAGCACCGACCTGATCCGGTCGAACCCCTTCAGCCGCAGGTCCGCGCCCAGCATCTCCAGCCACTTGTTGGCCTCACGCGCGACCCGGGGGCCGAACCGGAACGACTGGGTGAGCATCCGCCGCGTGCCGCTGAACTTGCTCATGGCGTCGACGGCGCCGTTCCACCCGTAGATCGCCTGGCAGCGGTCACCGACCATGATCCGCTGGGCATGGGCCTGGCCCTCGACGATCTGCGCGATGATCGGGTTGGCGTCCTGCGCCTCATCGAGCATCACGTACTCAACGGGCAGCCGCGGGCCGCTCAGCGCCCACATCTTCAAGTAGTGATCGTGCTCGAACCTCAGGCGCCCGTCGACACTGCGAATGTCGCCCCACGCCTTGCGCGCCAGGGGCACCAGGGCGTCGCGCAGAATCTCGCGGTCGGCGTCGGAGTCCAGCCCGGGCTTGCGAGGGACGTGCCACGGCTCGGGCTCGGGGGAAGCACTGCGGCAGTAACGGGTGATGGTCTCCATGACCATGCGGGCGACCTGTGGCGGCGCCAGGATCTTCTCCGACAGCCGCAGCGGCTCGTTGATCCGCAGGATTCGGGCGACCTCCCGGGCCGGGACGCGCGCGGCGTCCAGGCGGTGGGCGTACCGCTTGCCTACCGCCCCGAACGCCAGGCCGTGCGCGGTCGAGCACTGGACCTCGCGGGGGAACCTGCTTTTGGCATCCTGGGCGATCGCCTTGTTGTAGGCGACGTACACGCCGCGCTTGCCGGGCTTGGCCTTGGCGACCTGCACGAGCGTGGTCGTCTTGCCGGTTCCCGCTCCCGCCTCGACCACCATGTCCTCCCCGGTGCGGGAGGTGTCGATGATCTCCTGCTGCTCGGGGGTGGGGGGCTTCTCACCCATGTCATCCTCCTGCCGTCCAACCGCTCGCTATGTCATCAAGTTTGGCCCAATATGCGCACTTAGTCAACCCACAAGGCCAAACCTGGAGACATAACGGCGGAGGGGGCCGCTGCTACCGCCTCCCACTCCGGCACCAAGCAGGACTTCCGTTCGGACCGATGTCGCGGACACGACGCCTCCGCGCGGGCACCAGCTCCTGTCCCACCGACCGCACCGGCACCAGACCACTGGCCCACATAGGTACGGCGACGCGGCATTCACCAATTGGGTCGCGGGTACGACGCCCCCGCGCGGGCCGCCAGCGCCTCGAGACAGTGCCCGCAGAGTGTCATGGGCTCCGGGCTCCCGTCCGTGCGTCACGGGCCCTGTCTGTCCGTGCGACCAGACCGGCATCGCACCTCGGGCCGTCACCGGCCGTCGGCACGGCGGTGCTGTCTCCGTCCATGTCGCGGGCATGAACCCCCCGCGCGGGTTGCGGAGAATCTCGATGCCCAGTCGCGGGACATCAAGCCTCCCGCGCAGGCGCAGAACCGCCTCCATCCGGGAACGCCTGTGGCTTTGTGCGCGCGTCGCGCGGCCCGCCCAGGGTTGCTGCTGAGGAACTCGATCTCTCCGGTCGCGGGTACGACGCCCCCGCTCGGGCATGACTCGGCCGCCGTGCGGCGTCCGCCGTCCGCCGGCGAACCCGCTGGCAGGCGACAGCCTGGAGGGCTCGGGCACGACGCCCCCGCTCGGGCTGCGGAGGAGTCCACGACTCGATCGCGAACCAGCTCCGATCGCGAGTCGCGGGTCCGAAGCCCCCGCGCGAGCACGGCCGCGCCCCTCACGTGGTCCAGCAGAGCCTCGCAGGAAAGGCGCCTGAGTGGCGAAGTCGCGGGTATGAGGCCTCCGCTCGGGCGCACGCCAGGTCACGGCCGCTGACCGTCCTTGCCGTCCCAGCCCTGGTCCTGGTCGCCACTCTCGGGCCGCTGCGTCTCCTGCGTGTGCTCAGCCTGCACACGGTCAGCGACCGTGAGCAGCACGATGCGCTCCTTGGCGGTGATCCTCTTCGCCGCTGGCGTCCGCAGCCACTGGATCACCTCGCCGACGAGCCGACCGCTCATGGGGCGGCCTCACCGGAGCCGCCCTCGCCGCCCTGGTGGTCCTGGTCGTCGTGGCGGTACTGCAGGCGGGCAAGCAGCCCCGACAGCCTTCCCCCGGCCAGCGCGCCGTTCCGCGCGGCGGTGATGACCTGCTCACGCAGATCCGCGTCCGACTTGAGGATGAACGCGCCGGTCGGCTCGTGGTAGGTCAGCTCGGCGATCCTCGTCTGCTCACCCGTGGCCGGGTCGGTGACGTAGCCGCCGTTCTCCTTGGCCTCCTTGAGCCTGGCCTCACGCCAGACCGGCCGCACCCGGCGGCGCACCGCGTCGGGCCGGTGCTGGCGGACCAGTTCGACGATGTCCGGGTCGGTCGCCGCGGCCGGGTCGATGAACTCCTCGACCTCGTTCGGCATGTGGGTGGCGACCCACTCCAGAAAGACGTCCTCGAACACCTCGATGTCCACGGGGCCGTCCTTGACGGTCACCGTCGCGACCTTCCGGCCGCCGGGCAGCCGCACCGACAGCTTCTCGATGCCGTCCTCGGCCGCGGCCTTGGCCAGCAGCGGCTCGGCCTCGGCACGGGCCCTCTTGTAGTCGGCGTTGGCGATGTCGGCCAGCGCGGAGGTGACGACCAGTCGCAGGCCGGTGTCCTTGATGTTCATGCCTCCGCCTTTCCGGCCGCTGCCATGTCCGTGTCCTTGGCGCCGTCGGCGCGGCCGCGCGTCCGCCCGCCGTTGCCGGCGGCCGAGTCCTGGGCGATGTAGCTCTTGAGGCGGTCGATGACCTGTTCCGCCTCGCGCCTGGTGAGCTCGCTGCTGGAGGCGATGTCGCGGCCGATGACCTCCCTGGTGAAGGCCAGGCGCGCGTCACGGTCCTCGGCCATGGGGGTCTGCTTCCACAGGGCCTGCATGCGCTTGTGCAGCTCCTGGGAGGCCGCCATCCGCTCCCAGCCCAGACGCCTGATCATCTGCGGCAGAAGCTCGTCCTGGCCGCGCTCGTTCGGCACGATCACCGACTCGTAGCGGCACGCCTTGGTCTCCTGCAGCAACTCCCCGAGCCGCTCGAACCCGGTGGCGGGGTCGCGCGCGTCCTCGGCGATCTGCTCGGGGGTCCGCTCCGGCCGGGGCGACACCAGGTTCGGCACCTCCCAGTTCGCCGGGTCGTAACCCAGGTGCTCGAACACCAGCCACTCCAGGGACCAGTTCTTCTTCAGCCGCATGGGCCGGTCGACACCGGGCTTGACGCCGCCGGTGACCTTCCGGCAGCCGACCAGCAGCGGGGGCTCGTCGCGGGACAGGCGCACCCAGCAGGACGCCCGGTAGCCGATCTGCTTGTTGGCCTCGACGCGGTAGTCCGTGCGGCCCTCGAGCGGGCGGCCGGTGGCCTCATCGAACGCGGCCGTCTGCTTGCCTCTGGCGAGCATGACGACGATGCCGGGGAACGTCATCAGCAGCCGCATGACCTGGTAGTCGCGGTCGTTGGCGTCGTTCCACAGGTTGGGCGGGATGAAGATCTCGGCGTTGGGGTCCTGCTCCAGCCGCTCCCGGTTGACCCTCGACGCCTTGGCCCGGTTGTTGGTCCACGCCCGGATCAGGTCCCATTCGGCGCTCATCGAGTCGATCGTCAGCAGGACCGGCTTCTCACCGGCCTCCCGGGCGGCCTGCGCCTTGCCGTAGACCCACTGGATCGCGCCGTAGAAGTCGGCGAACGAGCCGTCGTGCTCGATGATCTCGTAGTCGGCGCCGGGCACCTGCCCGTACTCCTCGGCGGTGACCTCGCCGAACTCGATCCAGTAGGCGTCACCGACCTTGTCCGAGCCGGTGAACTGGGCCGCCGTGTAGGACTTGCCGACCTTCTCCGGCCCCTCCAGCAGGATCAGCGGGGGCGCCGGTCGGCCGGACGGCCGATGCGTGCGGTACTCCCTTGGGGTGTCCATGACTCCTTCACTAGGGTGTGGATCGGATGGTTGACAGGACGGCGGGGCCGCAGGTGTGACGGCTGGCAACCCCGCCCTCCGAAACCGGGACCTGACGGGCCTGTCAGGTCCCGGCGGCTTCCTTCGGGCGCTCGGCGAGGGCGTCCACGGCGTCCCGGACGCGCTGGTCGGCGTCCTCCTGCAGGCGCATGGCGTCCTCGTCGGGCGCGCACTGGTCTCGGTCGTAGTCACCGCGGCCGATGTCGGCCTGGTGCTGGAGCGCGGCGACCAGCTCGCCCAGCAGGATCGGCAGGTCGATCTCGCGACACTGGCAGTAGGGGGCGATCTCGCCCAGCGGTCCGGCCAGCAGCCCGGCCAGCGCGCAGCGAATCGCGCTGGTTCGCTCCGGGCCGGGCGGTAGCGCGGCGATCTGGGGGTCCCGGGCGGTGAGGATCGTCAGGATCTGTCCGCCGTGGTTCTCCCAGCAGTCCTGGGCGATGTCCGTGATCCGGTCGCGGGCGTACTCGGCCTCAGCCCGCTCCTTGAGCCTGAGGTCGGGGCGGATGGTCACGACGACCGGCTCGGCGATCGCGCCCTCCCGCCACAGGTCCTTGACCAGCTTGACGACCTCGTCCTCGCTGCCGCCGTCCAGCTCGGTGACCGGCTCGCCGCTGGGGCGCATCCCGATGACACCGACGGTGAGGATCGGGGCCCTCATGCCTCCTCCGTCTCGTCCTGCCGGGCCTCGTCCTGCCGGGTCTCGTTTTGCGAGGGCGGGTCCCCGTTCAGCAGGGCGAACACCTCGGCGGACCGGTAACGGCGGTGGCCGCCGAGGGTGCGGATGCTTCCCAGCCTCCCTTCCGACGCCCAGCGCCCCACGGTCTTGGGATCGACCCGAAACAGCTCCGCGACCTCCGCTGCGGTCAGCAGCGCCTTGTCGGCGAGCTCGTGGTTCATGTCTCTGTCTCGTTCCTTCTCTCGGTGTCAGTGCAGGCCGCGTGCAACGCGGCGGAAGGGCCAGTCGGGCGGGAAGGCGCCGTCGCCGTAGCCCAGAGGTTCGGGGGCGTGCAGGTCGCGCCAGATCAGCAGCCGACGACCCGGCTGCGCCGGGGCGGGAAGGTTGTGCATGATCCTCATCTGCCTGCCGCGTCGGCGGATCACGTCGCCGGGCGCCAACTCCTCGGCATCGACGATCTTCTCTTCGGTCCTCATGTGGGCGGCTCCTTACATGCGGGGGATGGCTCAGCGGCGCCGGGCGGTGCGCCGCGCGATGGGCTGGCGGTCGCCAGCGGCGATGATCGCGGCGAGGTTGTCGTCACTGAACGACAACCGACCGGCGATCAACGTGGAGGGGAACGTGCGGGCCGCGGCCCCCTTACGCAGTGCCGACTCGGAGATGCCGATCAGCTCGGCGGCCTCCGCCGGAGGATGCGTGTGCGGGCAGGTGACCTCGCAGCGGTGCGTCACCCCAGGGGGCGGTGCGGCCTTGCGGGTGTAGGCGTACGACTTCTCCTCCGCTTCCGATTTGTCCGTCCTGGCCTGTTCCATGCGAGAACAGTACAAGCCGTTGCTAGTTATTACAAGTAAGTACAAGTCTCGGAGATGTCTCGTCTGAGAGGTACGCCCCTGCACGCCGGGGCCATGCAGCCGCCCCGAGGTGTGCATGTCGATGCTTGTGACTACTTGTCAGTGCACGCTGATGCATGTAACGGCGCGTAGATGCATGGACCTACGGGCGCGCGTCCGGCATGATCGGGGCTGGTCCAGAGGAGGTTCCACCCGTGAACATGAGCAATCAGCCAGCCCCCGAGCACATCCAGGCAGGACGACTGATCAGGGATCGTCGCAACGACCTAGGTCTGACTCAGGCTCAGGTGGCCGCCGAGGGCGGCCCCTCGGTCAAGCTGCTCTCACAGCTGGAGAACGGGCACCGCTGGGACTCGTTGTCGGCCCGCAGCCTCACGCGCCTAGAGAAAGTCCTCCAGCTCCCCAAGAACACACTTACCACCCAGTTGTCCGCCGCCGCCTACCCCGAGTGGATCGGCGAAGACCTCGGCCTGCGGCGGATCTGGGACATCACCGAGCTACCCGAGCACGAACGCGAGATCGCCATCCGCAGCCTGATCACCTACCGCCAGGCCATGACCGATCAAGGCATGCCGAAGAGCCAGGACAGATCGGCTTGACCACCTCTCGGAGGCGGCACGGACGCGCACGCTGACACCAACGATTACTACCTGTCCGCTTCCGGTCAGCTTCGGGAGGCAACCTTTCGGGACATGCCAAGATCACGCCATGTCTCCTGATCAACTTCCCCCCGTGGAGATCGACACCGAGAATCCCTCACCGGCCCGGGTGTACGACTACGTGCTCGGCGGCAAGGACAACTACGCGGCCGACCGGAAGGCCGCCGGCCGAGTCCTTGAGATGGAGCCGCACGCCCGCGACTCCGCCGTGGAGAACCGCCGGTTCCTGGCACGGGTCGTCAAGCACCTCGCCGGGCAAGGGATCAAACAGTTTCTCGATCTCGGTTCCGGGCTGCCGACCATGGACAATGTCCACCAGGTCGCCCGGCGCCACGTTCCGGACGCTCGTGTCGCGTATGTCGACTTCGATCCGATGGTGCTCGCCCACGCCCGCGCCCTGGTCAAACCCGACGAAGGCGTCACCTACATTCACTCCGACATCCGCGACGTCGACACGGTCCTAAAGGGAGCACGCGGCCTGCTGGACCTGAGCAGGCCCGTGGCGTTGCTGGCGATCGCGGTCCTGCACTTCGTGCCCGATGAGGATGACCCGGCCGGCCTGGTCGCGACCTACGCCAGGGAGCTGGCCTCCGGCAGCCGGGTCGCGATCAGCTGCGCCTCTACCGAGGACGTCAGCCCAGAGCTCGTGAACCGGATCCGCTCGGTCTATGACAACGCGCCCAGTCCCCTTTACCTGCGCCCGCGGGACCGAATCCGCGGCCTGTTCGGAGACCTGGAGCTGCTGGAGCCTGGCCTGGTCCATGTCACCGACTGGCCCGTGCCCAGCGGCGCGGCCCGGCTGCCGCTGACCATGCTCGGCGGAGTGGCGATGATCCCCTGACGGCTCACGCCTCGCTACAGGTCATGGTCGCCTTGCTTCACCCGCTGGAGGAGGACGCGCCATGCCTGAGAGGTCATCGCGAGGATCGGTCCCTCGGGATCGCGCGAGTCACGGGTCATGATCACGTCGCTGGCAGCCTGAGCGACCTCGACGCACTGCCCATGAGCGTCGCTAAGGCTGGCCTTCCGCCAGGCCAGATGGCGCATCGGCGTCTCCCCTCGTAAGCCGTGCCGCCGCGTCGGCGATCATGGAGAGGGTAGCGTCCGTGGAGAGTCCGACGCCAACCAAGCGCTCGTACGATTCCGCGAACACCGCGACGCTACCCGGGTCCTCGACCCAGTAGTCGCCGACCGGGGTCTCCACGTACACGACCTCGGGATCGTCAGGATCGTCGAACGTCAGGATCATGAACGGGCCAAGCGCGGGAACGACGCCACGGCTGAACGGCACGACCTGGACATGGACATCTGGCAGCTGCGCCATCTGGTGCAGATGTCGCAGCTGTGCGTGCATCACCTCTGGACCACCGACCACCTGGCGTAGCGCCCCTTCGCCGATCACTGCCCAGAGTCGAGCTCCGCCGTGCAGGCGCTCCTGACGGCGTGTCCGGATGTCGACCAGGTCATCGACAACGTCGTCGGGCAGGTCGGGCGCCCGGCTCGTGATCAAGGTCCGCGCATATCCAGGGGTCTGCAACAGGCCTGGGATGAGCAGGGGCTCGAAGTTCCGCAGGTTCGTGGCCTCGTCCTCCAAGCCGATGTAGGTCGCGTACTGTTCGCCGAGGCAGGGATAGGAGTGCCACCAGCCTCGCCGTCGCGCATCCTGGACCAGCTCAAGGATCTCCTCGCGGGCCTCGCCGCTGACGCCATACACATCGAGCAGTCGTGAGACCCGGCTGACCTGTGGCTTACTCATCTTGCCGTTTTCCATCCGGGTCAGCGTGGAAGCGGAGTGCCAGCC
The DNA here is from genome assembly GCF_039536785.1 of Actinomadura miaoliensis. Classification (NCBI taxonomy): domain Bacteria; kingdom Bacillati; phylum Actinomycetota; class Actinomycetes; order Streptosporangiales; family Thermomonosporaceae; genus Actinomadura; species Actinomadura miaoliensis. The sequence goes on along the minus strand of NZ_BAAAZG010000038.1, from coordinate 73,378 downwards.
GCACTCCCGGGCGATCATGTCGGCCGAACGGCCATCAGCCTCGCGCAGTTCACGCAGCAGCCGCGCCAGGCGCCGCAACCGCACCGTGGGGCTCTGACGACGCACGTCATCTCCCGTAACGTAACTTTTTACCCAAGTTTCGTAAATATGGCAGACCCCCCGAACGTAGCATCGCGGGCGGGATTCGCATCTTGCGTATCCCGGTTACGTTCTGCATGATTTTCCCTTGCATAGCGATCAAGACGATCACCCTGGAACCGATACACAGGTCAAAGGGGTCATCTGCGCAGCAGCAGTGGTCACGGAGAGTATCCGGTGATCTGGCCCAACGGGGAGGCTCCATGCACAGAGCAAGGTCACACCGGCGGATCAATCGTCTACGGCAGGCACTTCACCAGCGCGATGCCGAGATCCACGAGCGCGACGCCGAGATCGAACGCCTACGCCTGCTCGTTCAGGCACTCGGCGGGAAGCGCCACGTCGACACGCCCCCACCCGCCGAGCTGACTGCTGCCCTGCACACGATGACCGCTTCCGGCCAGAGTGCGGTCTGGGTGCCCGTCCGTGACGGCGAGCCCCCCGTCCTGTGCATTGTCCAAGGCGGCCAGCCCGACCCGCTCGCCGAGACCCGCATCTGGCACTGGGTGCTGGAGAACTACCCCACAGACATCGACGCCGACGCCACTGCTACGCCCCTGCAAGTGACCTTCCAGCGCGAGAACTTGCCCTCACGGCTGCTGGCCGCCGTGCTCCCCGGGGCGACCGCCATGTACTCCTCCAGCCTTACCGGTATCCACGCCCGCCAAGTCCGCGACAGCGCCCGCCGCGCCTACCGAGCCCGCTACCGCAGTATTCCCGTCTGGGGATTGGTCACCGGACCGCTGTTGCTGGCACTGCGCGATGTGGAACGGTTCGTCAGCGTCGTCCCGGGCCTGGCCGCACCAGCGGCCGCCTCTGTCGGCACCGCCGCCACCGCGGCCGCCACTGTCTACATCCTCGGCCTCCAGCCGCCCTCGCCCGGCACAGTTCCCAAGGCGGAACCGTCAGCCACGGTGACACCCCTCAGCCCCACAGCACCGCTGCCGACACCACTACGGTCCAAGCCCGTCGGCGACCCCGCCGAACAGCGCGAGTCCGACGACCCCGAGCCCGAAGGCCCCGAGCCCACGCAGCACGAAACCGACGAGCGCCATCCCAACCGCAACGACGCCACCGCTACCAAGCGGCCCGCCCCTCTCAATCCCAGCGCCACCGCCTCTCCCGAGCCGGCCCCGTCCAACCAGCCCCAGCCGGAACCGACCACCACACCCCCCAGCTTCCCCCCCGGCGAAGACCCTGCCCGTCTCCCCAGCGAACCCGGGCACCAGATCAGCCCCTCCCCAGGCAACAGCGACCTCCAGCCCTACAGGACGCCCTACGCCAGCGACCCTTCCGGCCACCGCACCAGATCCCGACCGCACGCCCCCGGCCGCCACCCGACAACCAGTGCCCTGCACGACCCCCGAACCACCAAACCGCTGCGGTTCAACCACCGCCCAGCCTGACTCCTGACCGACCCCACCTCCCCCGGTGAGCACCCCCAATGGCCTATGCCGAGAAACGAGGCCGACACTGGCGCGGCCGCTACAAGCAACCGCCCGGAGTCGTACCGCTATGGGGCACCATCGCCCGCGATCCCGACACCGGCCTGCCCTTCACCCGCAAGGCCGACGCCCTAGGCGCAGCCGAGGAACGCGAGGTGGAACTGCGCCTCCTCGCCGCCGAATGGAACGGCCCCGTCGTCGAGGGACTCTCCATCGAGCAATGGCGGGAAGCCCTCGAAACCCAGAAGCGAGGAGGCCGCGACCCGAACGCCGGAAAAATCACGTTCGAGCAATGGTGCCGCTCCTGGTTCACCGCCCAGGACCTGGAGGAGACCACCGAACTGCGGTACCGCTACCTGATCGACCACTTCCTCATCCCCGCGTTCGGCAATCGCAGCCTCGACACGATCGTCGACCACGAGGAGATCGCGGCCTGGGAGAAACAGGTCCGTCAGACCCCCAAACAGCAGGGCACCGGCAACTATGCCCCGCGCACCGCAGCCGACGCCCGCTCCCTGCTGGCCACCATCCTCGGCGACGCCAAGGCCGCCGGGCGCATCGAGGCCAACGCCGCCGAGAGACGCCGCGGCCGCGGCCGCAAACGCACCCGCCGACGCGCCAGGGCCCGCAGCCCGGAGAAGGCATGGCCGACCCCGCTGCAGGCGCTGCTGGTGGCCGAGCGCACCGCGATCATGTCCGGCCGCGATGACGAGTTCGTGCTCGTGGTAACGATCGCCTGGACCGGAATGCGCTGGGGAGAAGCGATCGGCCTGGAGGACGAGGACGTCGGCTACCTCGACCGGATCGAGCTCGACTGGCAGCTGCGCGAGGCCGGCGGCCGGTTCACCAAGGTCCCGCCCAAGGACGACTCGGCCAGGAGGATCGACAAGCCCCCCTTCCTCGCCGACCTGCTGTCACGACAGGTACAGGCGCGGCAGACCGGTCGCTGCGGCTGCCCGGACCTGCGCTGCGGCGGTGCCGGGCGGTACCTGTTCCTGTCTCCTGGCCAGTCCTCCAGCAACAAGCGGCCTGGCCACCACTCCCGGTCGGGGTTCGCCGACCGCTACTGGCATCCGGCCGCCGACGGCGCCTACCCGCAGGAGGGAGGCAAACGGCCTCGACCGGCCCGGCCCGTGCTCGTCGACGGGATCACCGGTCTCCCGCTGCGCCCGCCGTGGCCCTATGCCGTCCCCGGACAGGACTGGGAGCCACCCCGCGGCCGCGGGGTCACCCGCTGGGACCTGCGCCACGACCTCGCCCTCACCACCTGGCTCCCGATCAAGCAGGGCCTCACCCCGCACGGGCTGCGGCACGGCCATGAGGTCTGGATGCAGGAGGACGGCATCCCCGAAATCCTGCGGTACGAGCGTATGGGGCACATCATGACGGGCATCAAGAGCGTCTATTCCCACGTGTCCCCGGTCATGAGGGCGAAGCTGCGCGACGCGCTACAGCGGCGCTGGGAGGACGCGCTGGCGCAGCGGGCCGCGATGGACCGCGCCGCCGGCGAGGCCCCGCACTCCCCCGTCGCTCTGCTCGACGAACTCCTCCAGGCCCACGAGCGCAAGCTCCAGGCGGCCCGTGGGCCAAGAGCGGTCATGGCTTGATCCAGATCTGAGTCGTGGGATACGAAGCCTCCCACTCGGGCGTTGACCTCCGAAAGTCATCCTGAAAAAGGTCACAGGATGTTGAGCTTCCCGCTCAGGCGCCATGCCGAATCCGGATGGAGTCGCTGTCGCGGATATCAAGCCCCCGCTCGGGCACCACACCAACCCGTATGGAGTCGCTGCCGCAAGGTTCCATCTTCACACGGTCGCGGGTATCAATCCCCCGCTCAGGCTCAAGCTCTGGTTGTCCAGGCTATGTCCAGCAGCGCGGCAACGAGCTCGTTTAGACGTTACGACGCCGTGTCCAGGCGGCTTCCATGTCATCAAGATGATGCGGGTACCAAGCTCCCCGCTCAGGCGTTGACGTCCCCGGTCGCATGTTCCGGGCAGCGCGACATTTGCGCCGCGGGTATGAGACCCCCGCTGGGGCGGCACGGTCACGGCGGAATTACCCCGACGACCGTCGCGAGCACCAAGCCCTCGCTCAGGCTGTGACTCCTTTTGAAATGCGAATCCCTCTCCTAATGACTCGCGGGTATCAAACCCCCGCTGGGGCGCAGCAGCATGCGTCCGCCGCCAATGGCATTGGACGTCATCCCATTCACGTCGCAGGTATGAGGCCCCTGCTGTGGCGTCATGGCACGGCTCGGTTGCGGGCAGCCGGTCCCGCTCGCAACGCCGCTCTGGCATGTCGGCCTTGTCGCGGGTGCCGAAGCCCTCCCGCTCGGGCGTGGTCGGCCGCGTGCCGAACATCCCGGGGAGCCGCTGTCACGGCCTGTTCATCACGTCGCAGGTATGAGGCCCCTGCTGCGGCGTCCCGGCGCGTTGATACCTCTGCCGAAGTACATCGAGCACGATCGTCGCGGGTAGGACACCCCCGCTCGGGCATTACGGGCGTGCTGCATGCTGGCAAGGTCGCCGGGTAGGAGGCCCCCGGCTCGGGCGTGGCCGCGCAGTATTGATCGCTGGAGCGACACGTTTGCGGTTGTCGCGGGGCAGACACCCCCGCTCGGGCTCTGTCGCCGCCCAGTTGGCGCAGCATGTCGGGCGTCTCCACCAGGTCACTCAGTCGCAGGTGTCAGGCTCCCTGCTCGGGCATCGCGCACACACGTCGGGTGGTATTCGGCCGGAGGCGTTCGGGTCGACATCCCTCAGGGTGTCGCGGATACGAAGCCTCCGCGCGGGCGCTATCCCTTGCTGTCCGCAGCCCGAGCCATCCCGCCTCGCTGAGGACCGGCGACGGTGAAGGCTACCGCCGCCGCTGCCCTGGTCACCTTCCGAACAACTGTCGCAGGTACAAGGCCCCTGCGCTGGCGTTTCAAGATCGTCTCCCAAACGTCTCCCAAACCGGGAGACGATAGGAGGCCGGACGGCCGGAAAACCGTGCCTGACCTGGGTGGGCGATACTGGGTTCGAACCAGTGACCTCTTCGGTGTGAACGAAGCGCTCTCCCACTGAGCTAATCGCCCCGGCGGTTCTGCCTTGCGGCGTTCCCGACGACCGAAAGACTAGCGCATGTTGGGGGTTGTTCGCGCATCGGAGCGGAGATCGGCCGGGCGGATGAGGGCGCGGGGGCGCGGCCGGCGGGGTGGGGGGAAGGCGGCGCCCCTGGTCAGCGGGGGTGGCGGCTGAGCGCGGGAGGTGTCCGAGAGCGCCGGGAAGATCGCGAAGCCGTCCGCGAGCACGGGCCGGAATGGAGGCTCGGCGTGAGGGGGCTGAGGGCGCGGGGTGGGCGCCAGGTGGAGCTGGCCCGGGTGGAGAGAAGGGGGTGAGCGGGGTCGGGCGGACGCTGGGGGGGTTACTGCCAGGGGGTCAGGTCTTTGACGTTCCAGGGGAGGTTGAAGCCGTAGACCGTCAGGTAGGCGATCACGGCCGCGCCGGCGAGGATGCCGCCGATGACCGCCAGGATGGTGTTGCGGCGTTTGGTGCGGGGGTCGAGCGCCTTCTCCTTGGCGCGCTCGGCGGCCTGGCGGGCGTGGTGCAGGGCACGCTGGGCCCAGGCGAACTCGGTGGCCAGGATGGCCAGGCCGACGACGATGCCCAGGATGCCCGGTCCGGGGGTCACCATCATCACCAGGCCCCCGAGAAGGACCGTGGCGCCGACGGTGAAGACCCCGATGCGCCACGTGGTGTGGAGCAGCGGGTTGCGGCGGATGAACGCCCGGAACCGCACGAAGCCCCCCGGCTTCTCCTCCACCCCCTCCACAGGCGGGGGTGGGACGTCCTTTTCCTGGTTAATTGCCATCTTATTACCCTAGGACACAATGACGGTCGTCTCGGCCCGCAGAACCCAATTCGGCAATCATTAACGCGTCCTCCATCGTCGCAGATCCGCGCCGACACCGTCCGGCCACCGCGCCCGGGGGCTCCATGATCCGTTTTTGCCCAGGTCAGGGGCTTGGTCACGGAGCGTGAGGTGAGTCACACGCGGCTGCGGGAACGGAATGTTCCCCCGCGCTCACTCAGTTACGCGTCATAGATCGCGGGGATGTCCGTGGGTGGAGTGAACTCCGACCGGGAACGCCCGCGTGCGAGCGGGACCGACGTCCGAAGGAATGGCCATGAACAGCAGTACCACCGTCTCGGCCGAGCTGGGCCTCCGACTCGTCGTCCCCGACCGCACGACCGTGCCCCTGCTGGCCGGGCTGGAGTACGCGGCCGACGACCCGTACGCCATCCGCATGGCCTTCCATGTCGGCGACGGCGAGCCGGTGGAATGGATCTTCGCTCGGGAGCTGCTGACGGTGGGCATCGTGCGGCGGGCGGGCGACGGCGACGTGGAGGTGTGGCCCGCCGGGCCGGACGAGGACGACGGCACGCTGAACCTGGCGCTGTCCTCGCCTTTCGGAAACGCGCGGTTCCTGGTGCCCCTGTCCCCTTTGGCCGACTTCCTCCACCGCACCTACAAGGTGGTCCCGGCGGGACGGGAGCCGGAGTTCATCGACATCGACGCCGAGCTGGAGAACCTGCTGTGGTCGTCGTGACCGGTCACTGGCTCAGCCGGGCGATGTGCCGCATCTTGTTCATGGCGTCCAGCGCCGCCACCTTGTAGGACTCGGCCAGCGTCGGATAGTTGAACACCGCGTTGACCAGGTAGTCCACGGTTCCCCCGCAGCCCATGACGGTCTGTCCGATGTGCACCAGCTCGGTGGCCCCCGTACCGAAGACGTGCACCCCCAGCAGCGACCGGTCCTCGGGCGAGACCAGCAGCTTGAGCATCCCGTAGGAGTCCCCGATGATCTGGCCGCGAGCCAGTTCCCGGTAGCGGGAGATCCCCACCTCGAACGGCACCTTGGCCTCGGTCAGCTCGTCCTCGGTGCGGCCGACGAAGCTGATCTCCGGGACGGTGTAGATCCCGATGGGCTGCAGCTCGTCCAGCCCGGACACCGGTTCGCCGCAGGCGTGGTGCGCGGCCAGCCGTCCCTGTTCCATGGACGTGGCGGCCAGCGAGGGGAATCCGATCACGTCGCCGACGGCGTAGATGTGCGGGACCTCGGTGCGGTAGTCGCCGTCCACCGTGATGCGGCCGCGCGCGTCGGCGGTCAGCCCGGCGGCCGCCAGGTCGAGGTCGCCCGTCATGCCGTGCCGGCCCGCCGAGTACATCACGGTGTCGGCGGGGATCCGCTTGCCGCTCTCCAGCACGGTGATGGCGCCGTCCCGGCGGCGCTCCACCGAGGCGACGCTCTCGCGGAAGCGGAACGTCACGGCCAGGTCGCGCAGGTGGTACTTGAGCGCCTCGACGATCTCCAGGTCGCAGAACTCCAGCATCCGCTCGCGCCGCTCCACCACGGTGACCTTGGTGCCGAGCGCGGCGAACATCGAGGCGTACTCGATGCCGATCACCCCGGCGCCGACCACGACCATGGTCTCGGGAATGCGCTCCAGGCTGAGGATGCCGTCGGAGTCGATCACGGTGCGGTCGTCGAACTCGACGCTGTCGGGGCGGGCGGGACGGGTGCCCGTGGCGATGACGATCCTGTCGGCGGTGACCTTGTGCTCGCGGCCGTCGCCGTCGCTCACCCCGACGGTGTGGGGGTCGAGGAAGCGGCCCGTGCCGGACAGGACGGTGACGTGGTTGCGCGCCAGCTGGCTGCGGATCACGTCGACCTCGCGGCCGATGACGTGCTGGGTCCGCATGCCGAGGTCGGCGACCGTGATGTCCTCCTTGACCCGGTAGCTCTGCCCGTACAGCTCGCGCTGGTTGAGCCCGGTGAGGTAGAGGACCGCTTCGCGGAGGGTTTTGGAGGGGATCGTCCCGGTGTTGATGCACACGCCGCCGAGCATGGTGCGCCGGTCGACGATCGCCACCCGCCGGCCCAGCTTGGCCGCGGCGATCGCGGCGCGCTGTCCCCCGGGTCCGGAGCCGAGCACCAGCAGATCGAAATCGCTCACGGCCCCCAGTGTGACGGGACGCCGGGGCGGCCCATAAGCCCTTAGCCGGGACGATTCTGATCGTTTCGTGCGATGTCGTGGATGGACCGGAGGCGGTTCAGGACGCGGTCAGGCCCGCGACCAGGTCGTCCAGGCCCGCCTTGACGCGTTCGAGGCTCATGCCCCGGGTGCGGCGCTGGTGCCGGAACAGGTTGGCGGCCAGTGGGGCGAGCAGGGCGTCGGCGACGTAGGCGGCGTCGGCGGACGGGCGGATGCGCGCGATCAGCGTCTCCAGGTGCATCCGGTACAGCTCGTAGGAGCCGTCGTTGAACCGCGCGTCGGGCGAGTCGGACTCGGCCATGAGCAGCAGGTCCATCTGGTCCTCGGTGCGGTCGGCCAGGGCGTGCAGGAAGGCCCGGACGCGGTCGAGGGGGTCGGCGCCGGGGCCGAGCGGCGGCGGACCCTGCAGGAAGGCGGTCTGGAAGTCGCGTTCGCGGTCGTCGAGGACCGCGTAGAGCAGCCCGGCGCGGTCGCGGAAGCGCCGGTAGACGGTGCCGACCCCGACGCCCGCCACGCGCGCCACCTCGTCCATCGACAGGGTCTCGACCCCGCGCGTGGCGATCAGGTCGGCGGCGGCGGCGAGGATCCTGCGGCGGTTCTGCGCCGCGTCGGCGCGCTCGGCTCGCCCGCCGCGCGGCGCGCGTTCCGCGTCGGGGCCGAGCAGGGGCAGCGCGCGACGGGCGGACGGCGGTGCGCCGCCTTGTCCCCGGGTGTCGGCCTCGCTCACCGGGCTTCCTCCTCCGCGCCTGCGGTGTCCCTCGGAGATTACCGGAAGGCCCTCCGGTTTCCGGGTTGTAAGCGGAGAGTCCTCCGGATATGGTGGCGGCGAGTTAACCGGAGAAATCTCCGGTTAACCGGAGGGGAGGCACGACATGCCGGAGCTGACGGGACGGGCCGCGCTGGTGACGGGCGGCGGCCGGGGCATCGGCGCGGCGATCGCGCTGCGCCTGGCCCGCGAGGGCGCGGACGTGGCGATCACGTACGTGCGGGCGGCCGACCGGGCCCGTGAGGTGGTGGCCCGGATCGAGGCCGAGGGACGCCGGGGCCTGGCCATCGCCGCCGACGCCGCCGACGCCGCCGACCCGCCGGCGGTGGCGGCGGCGGTCGACCGGGCGGCCGAGGCGTTCGGCCGGCTGGACGTGCTGGTCAACAACGCCGGCATCGCCCCGTACGGCCCGCTGGAGGAGGTGTCGGCCGAGCAGGTGGACCGGACCCTGGCGATCCACGTGCGCGCCGCGTTCGCGGCCGCGCAGGCCGCCGCCCGCCACCTGGGACCGGGCGGGCGGATCATCAGCATCGGCAGCAGCATGGCCGAGCGGGTGCCGTACCCGGGCTGGACGCTGTACGCGACGAGCAAGGCGGCGCTGGTCGGGCTCACCAAGGGGCTGGCCCGCGACCTGGGGCCGCGCGGCATCACCGCCAACGTGGTGCATCCCGGGTCGACCGACACCGAGATGAACCCCGCCGACTCCCCCGACGCGGAGTTCGAACGCGGTTTCAGCGCGCTCGGCCGGTACGGCCGTCCGGAGGAGATCGCCGCGATGGTGGCGCACCTGGCCGGGCCCGGCGGCGACTACGTGACGGGCGCGTCGATCGCCGTCGACGGCGGCTACGCGGCCTGATCCCATCCGGCGAACCTTTCCGAAGGAGGAGCTTTCGTGGCCTGGTTGCTGCTGGTCGTGGCGGCGGCGATGGAACTGGTCTGGGCGACCGCGCTCAAGCAGTCGGACGGCCTGACCCGGCTGGGGCCGAGCCTGGTGGCGCTGCCGGTGAGCCTGCTCAGCGTCGTCGTGCTGTCGCTGGCGCTGCGGGAACTGCCGGTCGGCACCGCCTACGCGGTGTGGGTGGGCCTCGGCGCGTTCGGCGTCGCGGTCGCCGGCATCGTCGCGCTGGGCGAGAGCGTCAGCCTGCCGCGCCTGGCGTTCCTGGCGCTGATCCTCGTCGGAGTCATCGGCCTGCGGGCCGTCGACGGCTGAGCGAAACACGCCAAGGGTGATCCTTTAACCCGGTCGGGCCTGGGCATGCTGTCAGCAGACGGTCGGTTGACGCACGGGAGCGGGGCAGGGGCAATGGGCATGGAACTGCTGGGCATCGACATCGGGGGCTCCGGCATCAAGGGCGCTCCCGTCGATCTCGACCGGGGCGTGCTCGCCGCCGAACGGCTGCGCGTCGACACCCCGCAACCGGCCGAACCGGAGCCGGTCGCGCGGGTGCTGGCCGAGATCGTCGACCATTTCGGGTGGACGGGCCCGGTCGGCGTCACGTTCCCCGGCGTGGTGATCGACGGGGTGACGCTGTCGGCGGCCAACGTGTCCAAGAAGTGGCTGGGCCTGAACGCGCGGGACCTGTTCGCCACGGCGACCGGACGCGACGTGACGGTGGTCAACGACGCCGACGCCGCGGGCATCGCCGAGATGCGGCACGGCGCCGGGCGCGGCGCGGACGGCACGGTGGTGGTGCTGACGCTCGGCACCGGGATCGGCAGCGCGCTGTTCACCGAGGGCGTGCTCGTGCCCAACACCGAGTTCGGTCATCTGGAGATCAACGGCAGGGAGGCCGAGGCGCGGGCGTCCGCCCGGGTCCGCGACGAGGAGGGGCTGAGCTGGGAGAAGTGGGCCCACCGGCTGTCGCGGTACCTGCGCCATCTGGAGGCGTTGATCTCCCCGTCGCTGATCGTGCTGGGCGGCGGGGTGTCGAAGAAGTCCGACAAGTTCGTTCCGCTGCTCAAGGGGGTACGGGCGCCGATCGTCCCCGCCGCCCTGGTGAACAACGCCGGGATCGTCGGTGCGGCGATGGCGGCCGCGGACGGCGCGGCCGCGGTGCGCCACCGCGGCCTCCAGATCGACCAGCCCGCGGCCTTCCACACCGCCCGGCAGGCCGCCCGGGACGATCACGCGGCGTCGTGAACCCGCAGGGTGGCGATCTCCCAGGGACGTAGCGGCAGGGACACCGCGCCGCCGTCGACGGGGAGCGCCTCCCCGGGGCGTCCCCGCAGGTCGGCGCGTGTCGCCTCACCGAACGCGCCGCGGACGACGGCCGTCGTGGGCGCCGGTTGCAGGGCGACGAGGCGCAGCTCGGTCCAGCCGTCGCCGCGTCGCCGCACACTGGTCAGCGCGACGCCCTCCCCCTCGACCTCGATACCGGTGCGCGGCTCGGGCAGCGGCGCGGCCTCGGGGCCGTAACCGGCGGCGGTGAGCAGGTCGTGCCGGTAGGTCTCGGCGGCGGCCGTCACGTCAGGGCCGGGCCGCTCCCCCGCGTACGGCATGATCGCCATCTCGACGGTGCGTTCACCTCGGCACTGGGCGCGCGGTGTGGCGAGCTGGGGCCCGGCGGGCTGGTCCCGGTAGGCGTTGTGGTCGCGGGACAGGTAGCCGACGCAGCGCAGCAGCGTCAGCGCCAGCTCCCGCGTCTGCGGCCGCTCCCCCACGAGTTCGTACTCGGTGACGTGCTCCAGCAGGACGGCGAGCCCGCCGGCCGCCACGAAGCCGGACGCGGGGAAGGTCGGCACGGGCCGTTCGCCGCAGCCGCCCTCCGAGGTCGTCCCGCGTTCGACGACCGCGAACTGCCCCTCGGCGAACGACGCGCCGGCCCGGCGGGGCAGCGGCAGGTGCAGGCGCACGCGATGGTCGTCGCAGCGGTTGTCGAACGAGATCCGCAGCCGTACGAACGGCTCGCCGGTGCGCAGCTCCACGCGGGTCGTGACGGTCACGTCCTCCGGCTCGCCGACGCGGCGGGCGTCGGCGGCGGGGTCGCCGGAGCGCGGCCAGCGGTAGGTCCGTTCGACGTCGACCGCGCCGACGATCGGGCCGTCGCACACCGGGCGGACGCGCGTCGCGACGGGCGTGTCCACCACGTGGTCGTGCCGGGGCGGGGCGTGGTTGTAGGTGTCGCCGAGGTCGCCGCCGTCCACGACGCGTCCGAGGCCGTCGATGACGTCGTCGTCAGGTGTGCGCATGGCGAAGGTGCCGTCGTCCGACACGTCCACCCGCAGCAGCCCGTTGTCGAGCACCGCGCCGTCGACGCGCACGGGCCGGCCGACAGAGGCCGAGCCGGCGGCGGCGGCGACGGAGACGTGGCCGAGCGGCGGCGCCTCCACCACCGCGGCGACGGTGCGGCGGGGCGCGGCCAGGACACGCACGCGCCACTGCCCGTCCGCGTCCCGCAGCGCCTCGCGGACGTCGGCGATGTCGAACGGCGTCTCCGAACGGCGCGCCACCTGGAACGTGAGCGTCCGCTCGGCCGGCGACACCGACCAGCCGGTGATCTCCTGCCCGAACAGCACCCGCCCGAACACCCGGTTGAGCACCATCGGCAGGTCTCCGGCCGGGTGGACGGCGTCGTCCAGCACCGTCGGCGCGGCCTCCAGCGTCTGCGCGGGCCACACCCGGCCGGACGCGTCCCGCAGCACGAGATCGCCCGATGCGCCATCGGGCACCGGGACGTCCAGCACGACCACGCCCGCACGGCGCGCCGGGGACGGGTTGAACACCAGGTGCCCGCCGACCGGAACGGACGCGGCCAGTTCCGCCGTCACCATGTCGCAGACGGCACGGCCGATCTGCTCGGCCTCGGCCATGCGGGCGGCGACCTGCTCGGCGGTCTCGTCGCTGCCGCAGCCGGTCACCGAGTCGTGGCAGCTCACCTCGATCAGCCGCCGCCAGGCCATGGCCAGGAAGCGTTCGGCGTCCCCGGCGTACCAGAGCGCGGCCAGGGGCTCGGCGTAGCGTTCGACGAGGCGTTCGGCGCGTCCCATGGCCTGTTTGAGGTGCGCCCGCGCCGAGATCACCCCTGGCAGGATGTTGGCGCGCGCGTGCGAGCGCAGTTCTCCGCGCACGCGCGGCAGGTCGCGGGTCGAGTCGTCCTGGGCGGCCAGGTATCCGGCGAGGGTGTCGAGCCGCATCGGCAGTTCCGCGGCCTCGATCTGGTCGGCGAGGTCGGCGGCGGGGGCGGTGTGGTCGGATCCGTACATCGCCAGCAGCGGACCGCCGTCGCGGCGCCACCGGCGCATGCGGTCGGCGAAGCCGGCGACGCGGCCGGGCAGCAGGCCGGGCTCGCCGAACAGCGTGGCGTCCTCGAACATCCCGGCGGCGTTGCCGTAGCCGCCCTCCGGCAGGTACTCGGTGCGGACGGCCGTGCCGTCCGGCGCCTCCCACGCGAACGCGTGGGACCGCACCCGCGCCGGGACGCCCCGCCACACGCACGCCCGCGTGATACCGGCCCCGCGCAGGATCTGCGGTGTCTGCGCGCAATGACCGAACTGGTCGGGCAGGTAGCCGACCATCATCGCGCCGCCGAGCTCCTCGGCGCGGCGCAGGCCGAGTTCCAGGTTGCGGACGATGTTCTCGCCCGAGCACAGGAACTCGTCGTGCAGGATCTGCCAGGGGCCGACGGCCAGGCGTCCCGCGCGCACCAGCGCGGCGATCCTGTCGCGGTGCGCGGGGCGGACCTCCAGGTAGTCGTCCACGGCGGCCATCTGGCCGTCCAGCGTGAAGCACTGGCGCGGGTCGCGTTCCATCCGGTCGACGACCTCGTCCAGCAGCGCGACCAGGCGGAGCCGGAAGCGCTGGAACGGCAGGTACCACTCGCGGTCCCAGTGGGTGTGCGGGACGACGACCACCTCGGCGCCGGCGTCCTGGGGGTTCAGCCGCATAGGGCGATCACCTCGTTCTCGTACGACTCCAGGCGGTGCGTTCCGCCGGTGCGGGCGGGCAGCCGGACGCGGTCGCCGCGGACGACCGTGCGCGTCCCGTCCGGGCGGACGAGCACGGTGCCGTCCGCGTCGACGGCGATCAGGTCGTCGTCGACGCGCAGCAGCAGGGGCGCGCCGGGCGACGCCGACACCGCGGTGCGTCCGGCGGCCAGGGCGCCGAGTACGCCGTCGTCTCCGGCGAGCACCCAGGTGGTGGGCTCCCCGAGGACCTGGTGCTGCGCCGGGGAGTGGAAGTCGCTGCCGCCGACCGGGACGACGTCCGGTCGCCACAGGTCCGCCCAGGCCAGGGGGGCGCCCCAGCGGCGGTCCCACCACGACGAGTGCCAGATCTCCGCCAGGCGCGGCCGCGACGCGGGCGGCAGGGGCCGCAGCCAGGCGCAGTCGCCGCTGAGCGGATGGTTGATCGAGACCAGCCCGCCGTGTCCGGCCGCGAACGCGACCCAGTCGGCGGGCGGGCGCCGGAAGTCGACCCAGCCGGTGTCGCCGAAGACGTTGGCGTGGCCGCGGTCGGTCGTGACCTCCTGACCGGGCAGCAGCGTGATCCCCGCACGCGCGGCGGCGCCGGGCAGCTCGGCGTGGTGGCTGACGGTGTTGTGGTCGGTGACGGCCAGGAAGTCCAGCCCCAGGGCGGCGGCACGGCACGCCAGCTCGGGGACGGTGAGCGTGCCGTCGCTGTGGTGGGTGTGGGCGTGCAGGTCTCCGGCCAGCCAGCGCGTTCCGGCGGGCGCGGGCAGATCACGGCGACGCGGCGGCCGTTGCGGCGGGCCGGGGTCGCCCGGCGGGGACGGATCGGGCGGATCGGGCGGATCGGGCGGCGGGGTGCCGGACGTGACGACGACGACCTCATACGGGACTCCCTCGGGCGGCACGCGGTGCAGGCCGAGCCACACGTGCCAGACGCCCGGTTCCGGCTCGCCCGGAAGGTAGCCGGGCGTCGCCCAGTCCGGCCCGATCACGAACTCGCGGCGCGCCCCGCCCGACCAGCCGCGAAACCCCGCCGGGCCGTGGCAGCCCAGATCGATGACGCCGCCCTCGTACGCCAGCGTGACCGTGAGGGAGGCCGTGCCGGGCGGCACCTCCACCGGCAGCTCGCGCAGGGCGGCCTCCAGCCGGTCTTCGAGCGTCCACCGTCCCCGGAACCGGGCCGTCGCCGTCATGTCGCCGCCGGTCTCGTCGCGGGGTCGGCGGCGGTGCGCTCGTTCACCAGCTCGCCGTCGCGGTACAGCAGGACGCGGCCGGGGCGGGGCACGGCCCAGCCCCGGCCGCCGGGCCGTGGCTCGTGCCCCTCCCCGACGACGACGTGCACGAGCGTCCCGGCCACGTCGAGCGTGACCAGGGACGCGACGCCCAGGTTCTCCACGACCGCCACCTGCCCGCAGAACGCGCCGTCCACCGGCGTCCCGGAGTAGTCCAGGTATTCGGGGCGTACCCCGTAGACGACCGGCTCCTCGTCGGTGACGCGGCCGCGCGCCTCGTCCGGCAGCGGCAGCGTGGCGCCGGCGGCGACGACCCGTTCCCCGCGCACCCGGGCGTCCAGCAGGTTCATGGGGGTCGAGCCGATGAACGAGGCGACGAACAGGTTGGCCGGGCGGCAGAACACCTCGGACGGCGTGCCGATCTGCCGGATCCGGCCCGCCTCCATGACCGCGATCCGGTCGGCCATCGCCAGCGCCTCCGCCTGATCGTGGGTGACGAACACGGTGGTGACGCCCAGCTCTCCCTGGAGTTTCCTGAGGAACGTGCGGGCCTCCAGACGCAGCCGGGCGTCCAGGTTGGACAGCGGCTCGTCCAGCAGGAACACGCGGGGCCGGGCCGCCATCGCCCGCGCCAGCGCCACCCGCTGCTGCTGCCCGCCCGACAGCTCCCCCGGCCGCCGCGCCAGCAGCCCGTCCAGTCCGAGGGCGGCGGCGACGTCGGCCGCGGCCGCGTGCCGTTGCTCCCGGGGGACCTTCTTGACGCGCATCGGGTAGGCGATGTTGTCGGTGACGGTCATGTGCGGGAAGAGGGCGTAGTCCTGGAAGACCATGCCCACGTCGCGGCGGCCCGGCGGCAGCCGCGTCACGTCGCGGTCGCCGATGCGGACGGTCCCGGACGTGGCGGACTCCAGCCCCGCGACCGTGCGCAGCAGCGTGGTCTTGCCGCAGCCGGACGGGCCGAGCAGCGCGAAGAACTCACCGTCGGCGACGGCCAGGTCCAGGGCGTCCAGCGCGCGGACCCCGCCGGGGAACACCTTGGTCAGCGCGCGCATGGTGATGGCGGCCATCAGCGCTTGATCCCTCCGTGGAAGCGGAACCCGTACCGGCGGCTGACGAACAGGAACATCACCACCACCGGCACCGCGTACAGCAGCGAGAACGTCGAGATCAGGGCCAGGTCGGGCTGGCCGCCCTCGGTGTAGAAGGTGTACATGATCACCGACGCGGGGGCCTTGTCCGGGTTTCTCAGCAGCAGGAACGGCATGAGGAAGTCGCCCCACACCTGCGCCACCGTCCACACCGCGACGGTGGCCAGGCCGGGCCTGATCACCGGGACCACCACGTCCCGCAGGACCCGCAGCGGGGAGGCGCCGAACACCCGCGCCGCCTCCTCGTAGGAGGCGGGCGTGGCGTCGGTGAAGTCCTTGAGAATGAAGATCGCCGCGGGCAGCAGGCCGCCGCTGAGCACCAGGATCACCCCCAGCCGCGAGTCGATCAGGTTCAGCTCGAAGGCCAGCAGGAAGATCGGCACCATCGCCGCCGTGCCGGTGATGATCGACGACAGCAGGAGCAGCACGTACAGCAGGGCGTCCCGGCCGGGCACCCGCACCCGGCTCAGCGTGTAGGCCGCCAGCGCCGCGCAGGTGACGACCACGGCGGCGGTGCCCGCGGCCAGCAGCGCCGAGTTGCGCAGCGACGCCAGCGCGTACGGGTTGTCCAGCAGCACCCGGAAGTTGCGCAGGGTGAACTCCGGCAGCGAGGCGTTGATCTGCGGCTCGGCGTCGAACGGCGCGAACGCCAGCCACAGCAGCGGCAGCGAGAAGAAGCCCAGCACCAGGGACAGGAACGTCAGCAGGCCGATCCGGCGGAGCACGTCCCATGCGGTCATGGCGCCCCCACCCGGCCGGCCCGTTCCCGGCCGGCGCCTTCCCCGCCGCGCAGCGTCCGCAGGTACACCAGCGCGATCACCAGGTTGATCAGCAGCATGACCAGGGAGACGGCGGCGCCGAAACCGAGCCGCCCGTCGCCGAGGGCGGTCCGGTAGACGTACACCGACATGATCTCCGAGCGGCCGTCGGGCCCGCCCGCGGTGATCAGGAACGGGGTGAAGTCGTTGAACGTCCACAGGCTGACCAGCAGCAGCCCGGTGAGCAGATGGCCGCGCACGCGCGGGAGCACCGCGTCCCGCAGCGTCTGCCAGGTGGACGCCCCCGCCAGCCGCGCCGTCTCCAGGTGGGACGGCGGCACGTTCCCCAGTGCCGCGCCGTACAGCATCATCGAGAACGCCGTGCCGCGCCAGATGTTGAACACGATGACGCAGGCCATCGGATGGTCCAGCAGCCAGGCGGTGCCGGGCGTGCCCAGCAGCGCGTTGAGGGTGCCGCCGTCGCGGTCCAGCAGCGCGATCCACAGGAACGCGATCACCGAGCCGGGCAGGATCCAGGCCAGCAGGATGACACCCTCCACCAGCCGCCGGAGGACACCGGTCCGCTCGCGCAGCACCCACGCGACGGCGAAGCCGAGCACGGTCTGCCCGATCACCGCCGAGCCCACGACGAACTGCAGCGTCAGCCACAGCGACCGGTGGAACCGCTCGTCGCCGACCGCGCCGGTGTAGTTGCCGATACCGACGAACCTCGGCTCGCTGGCGGCGACGCCGGTCAGGCGGTAGTCGGTCACGCCGAGGTACAGCGTCCACAGCGCCGGGAAGACCAGGAACACCGCGACCAGCACCAGCGCGGGCGCCGTGAACGCCGCCGCCCGCCCGCGGCCCAGGCCGGCGGCGTCGTCGCCGTGGCCGGTGCGGGCCGTGTCAGCGAGGGGCGATGCCGCCGGAGCCACCGACGATCCCCTCCAGTTTCCTGGCGTACCCGGCGGCGGCCCGGTCCGGCGACTCACCGGAGACCACGGCGGCCGTCGCCTCCTGCAACGCCGTCGACACCTGCGGATACACCGCGCTGCCGGGCCGGTAGGAGGTGATCGGCAGGATTTTGTCGGCGATGAACTTCAGCAGCGGGTCGCCGCGCAGGATCTCGGCGTTGACATCGGTCCGCGCGGTGATCTCCGGGGTGCCCGCGGTGCGCGCCCTGTGCATCTCCGGCGAGTTCATGAACGCCAGCAACTCGAAGGCCTGCTGCGGGTACTTCGTGCTGGGGTTCAGTACGGTGACCGAGCCGCCCGACATGCTGACGAACGACTGGCCGCGCACGCCGCGTCCCGGCGCCACGGCCGGGAACATCGCCCACCCGACGGCCTCGTCGCGGTCCTTCATCTTCGCGATGCCGGTCCGTGGGTTGAGGACGTCGCGCCACAGGTAGTCGCCCTCGGCGATGATGCCGATCCGCCCGGCGGCGAACTCGGCGAACGCCTTGTCGCGTCCCTTGGCCTCCTGCTGGAGCCGGGGGTCGCCCAGGCCCTCCCGGTAGATCGTCGAGTACAGCCCGAGGACCTGCCGCAACGCCTGCCCGCCGCCGGTCCACCGGCCGTCCGCGTAGATCTCCGCGCCCGCCCCGGCCAGCAGCGGCAGCACCCCCTGCATGGTGGTGGCCTCGCCCATGGCGGTCCCGGCGTTCAGCTGGACCGGTGTCACGCCGGGCAGCCTCTTCAGCGCCCGCGCGGCGGTGAGGATGTCCGCCCAGCTCTTCGGCTGCCAGTCCGCGGGCAGCCCGGCGCGCGCGAACAGCTTCCTGTTGTAGAACAGCAGCCGCCCGTCGGTGGCCGCGGGGATGCCGTAGCGCCGGCCGTCGAACGACGCCAGGCGCTGCACCGCGCCGGGGATCGCGCTCCAGCCGTCCCAGGAGTCGGCCCTGCCGCCCACCACCTCGGCCAGCGGCCTGATGTACCCGGCCTGGGCGAACTCGCCGACCCAGATGCCGTCCAGGTCGATCAGGTCGGCCCCGGACCGCGCCTTGAGGTCCAGGGCCATCTTGGTCTTGTACGGCTCGTCGTCCACGCCGTACCCGCGGAAGGTCACCTTGGCGGTGACGCCCCGCGCCTTCTGCGCCGCCACGAACCGCGGGATCACCGTCCTGGTGATCCACTCGGCCTCTTCGGTGTTCTTGCCGCCCTCGATGGCGTTGCGGGTGATCGTCAGGGTGAAGCTCTTGGCGTCCGCGCCCCGGTCGGGGTCGCTCGACGTCCCGCCGCCGCAGCCCGCGCCGGCCGCGCCCGCGAGCAGGGCGAACGCGGCCAGCGCTCCTATCCGCCGTCTGGAGAAGTCCACGGTGACCTCCTGTGAGCGTCACCGTTAACGTGACCCATGATTTCGATCACGTAAAGGGTCCGCGGCGTCACGGATCCATGAGCTCGGCGCTGCGCGCCGCGAACACCTCCTGAACCTTCGCGGTGATCGGGCCCGGCGCGGCGGGCAGCGCGGTGCCGTCCACGGCGCGGATCGGCTGCACGTCGCGGGTGGTGGAGACCAGGAACGCCTCCTCGGCCCGGTACAGGTCCTCCAGCGGGACGTCCTCCTCCTCGGCGCCGTGCCACTCGAGCACCAGCGCCCGCGTCACCCCCGCCAGGCACCCCGCCGACAGCGGCGGGGTGAGCAGCCGCCCGCCGCGCACCAGGAAGATGTTCGTGCCGGTGCCCTCGCACAGGTTCCCGGCGATGTTGCCGAAGATCGCCTCACCGCCGCCGCGTTCCTTGGCGTACGCCAGGGCCATCGCGTTCTCCGCGTACGAGGTGGTCTTGAGCCCGGACAGGGCGCCCCGCTCGTTGCGCGGCCACGGCACCACCGTGACGTCCGCGGTCGCCGGGAACGGCGTCTGCTGCGCGACGGCCACCACCGCGGTGGCCCCCTGGCCGCCGCGGTCGGACCCCAGCGGCCCCGGCCCGCTGGTGTAGGTGATGCGGACCCGCGCCAGCGGCCACTTCGGCGCGGCGTTGAGCACCTCCAGCGTGGCCTGCGCGAGCACGTCCTGGTCGGGCTCGGGCAGGCCCAGCCCGGCCGCCGAACGGGCCAGCCGCCGCAGGTGCCGGGTCAGCGCGAACGGCTCACCCCTGGTCGCCTTGACCGTCTCGAACACCCCGTCCCCGACCAGCACGCCGTGGTCGAAGACCGACAGGCGCGCCCGCTCAGGTTCGAGCAGTTCCCCGTTCACCCAGACCTTCGCCTGCTCGTTCGCCTGGCCTGTCGCTCGCTCCGCGGACACCGGAAGCCACCTCCAACAGCCGAGCCGCCTTCAGCTCGGTCTCCTGCCATTCACGTCGTGGATCGGACTCCCACGTGATGCCCGCCCCGGTGCCGAAACGCAGATGCCCGTCCTCCGCCCAGAAGGTCCGGATGCCCACCGCGAGGGCTCCACGCCGGGAGTCCGCGTCCACCCAGCCGACGGCCCCACAGTACGGGCCGCGCGGCACGGGTTCGAGCGCATCCAGCAAGCTCAACGCACTCGACTTGGGCGCGCCCGTCACCGAACCGGGAGGAAACGTGGCCTTCAGCAACTCCGGCCACCCCCGCCCCGGCGCCAGCCGGGCCCGCACCGTCGACACCAGGTGCACCAGCCCCGGATGTTCTTCGACGGCGCACAGCTCCGGGACGGTCACGCTGCCGGTCTCCGCCACCCGGCCCAGGTCGTTGCGGACCAGATCGACGATCATGACGTTCTCGGCCCGGTCCTTGGGCAGCAGATCGTCCTCCGTGCGCCCGGTGCCCTTGATCGGCCGCGACTCGACGACACGCCCGTCCCTGGACAGGTAGAGCTCCGGCGACGCGCTGGCCACCTGGAGCCCCGGCACCCTGAGCGTCATCGCGTACGGGGCCGGGTTGCCCCTGGCCAGCCGCGTTCCCAGCCCCGCGATGTCGGCGTCCGCCGGCAGCGGCGCCGACAGGACCCGGCACAGGTTCGCCTGGTAGACGACACCGTCGGCGATGGCCTCGCGGATCGTCTGCACCCCGCGCACGTAGGCGTCCTCGTCCATCGACGAAACCCACCCCCGTACGCCCTCCCAGGTCCCCTCCGGATGGGGCGCGGGCCGCACGGTGTCGAACCGCGCGCACGTCACCTTCCCCTCGTAGGTGACGACGACCGCCCACCACCCGTGCGACTCCAGCGCGTACGGATCACTGGTCACGTCCCGGAGCCCGCTGGCCAGCATGCCGCCCACGTGCGCGAACGCGTCTTTCACAGGACGCACCCGAACACGTCCGCCAGCCCGCCGCGCCCCTGCCGGGTGATCTCCAGCGCACGCCGCGTCCGGCCCCGTTCGAACCAGCCCAGCTCGATCATCCGCGCCAGCAGCGCCGCCCCCAGGGCCCCGTTCAGGTGCGGGCGCCGCTCCGTCCAGTCCAGGCAGTGCCCGGCGAACTTCCTGCGCCCCTTCCTGAGCTCGGCGACGTCCAGCCCCACAAGCCCCAGGCGTTCGTCCCCCTTGGCGGTGACCTCGTAGACGCCGTCGCCCTCGATCAGGCCGCCGTCCATGAGGGAGGCGAACAACGCCACCCCGGCCACCCCCGCCAGATGGTCGTAGCACGACCTCGCCGTGTGCAGGCGCCGCGCGTCCCTGGACTGGTTGAGGCTCCTGGCCTCGAGGGGCGGGCTGATCCGGCTCAGGGCCTCCACCACCTGTGCGACGTCGGCCCCGCTCAGCCGGTAGTACCGGTGCCTGCCCTGCTTGACCACCGTCACCAGGCCGCCGTCCAGCAGCCTGGCCAGGTGCGCGCTGGCGGTCTGCGCGCTGACTCCCGCCACCCGCGCCAGCTCCCCCGCCGCCAGCGGCCTCCCGTCCAGCAGGGCCGTCAGCATCGCCGCGCGCCCTCGGTCGGCCAGCAGCGCCGCGACCGGCGCGATGTCGCTGTCGTAAACGGACATGTCCCCACGCTATGCCCACCACGCTTCCACGCAGGTCGAAGCGTCGCCGGGCGTTCCGACGTAATCCAGTTTGGGGAAGCGGCCCGGACACGCTAATGTTTTCCTCGTCGCCGCGAGGGGCCGAAGCCCCGAAGCGAGACAGGCGGAAGTGGCTCAGTTGGTAGAGCATCACCTTGCCAAGGTGAGGGTCGCGGGTTCGAATCCCGTCTTCCGCTCTGGGAGGCCACCAGGTCTCGTTCTGGTGGAGTGGCCGAGAGGCGAGGCAACGGCCTGCAAAGCCGTGTACACGGGTTCAAATCCCGTCTCCACCTCAGGCGCCGTACTTCCCCAGGAAGCACGGTCCCGGGCGATTAGCTCAGTGGGAGAGCGCTACCTTGACACGGTAGAGGTCACTGGTTCAATCCCAGTATCGCCCACCATCCCCCACCCCGGGCCAGATCCTAAGATCCGGCCCGGGGTTCCTGTTTTCTCGACCTCCGGCATCATGAACCGCCCAGAGCAGCTACTTGGGCCGGTGCACGCTTCCTCAGAGGAACGGCGGCGGCGTATCTCGTCGCACGCCATGAGGTAGCCGGCGACGACCAGTGCCGCCGCCAGTGACAGGCCGAAACGACCACGGCGATCAACATGGCACCCGGCTCGACGGCCAGGGAGGCCAGTCCTGCCGACACCACCGCCAGCTCAGCGGCGAGCAGCCACGCCCCGGCCGCCTCGCGGACGATGGGGCGCAGCACGGCGGTCTCCTCGTCCCCGCCGCCGTGGCCGGTGAAGCGCTCGCCCCGCCGCCCGATCCGGTTCGGCGTGACCGTCGCGTTGGTCACACCCATGACGACCAAGATCAGCCCGAGTACCTCGTTCACGGCGACTCCCAGTCGGTCAGTGTGGCACCACCCACCCCGGCCGGGCGACCACCGTGTCCCGCAGCGGCGCCCATGCGCGTGGGCGAGCACGGCGCCGCGCTGGTTCCTCAGGACGCGCTGCAAGACGTGTTCGGCCTCGATCTCGGGGCTGGCGCGCCTGCGGCGACGGCGCTCGCGCCCTGGTGGGGGGACGTTCGGCATGCTTCCTCCTGACGGTTCACCACACCCTTACGCGGCCCGACTCGCCTATCAGGTGTCCTTAGCGCTTTCCGAACGGCCGGAGAGCGCTTCTTGACGAGGCCCTGCCATGGGGGCGAGTCAGGTGAGTGGACGTGGGGCGCATCGCGGTGCCCCTGGGCCCGCGGGCAGCCGGTCAGTGCGCGCGGCCCCGGGCACGGGTCGTCGTCGCCCGCTTCTGCCACCGCAGCGGGATGAGGGCGGGCCAGCACCGGCGGGCGGGCCATCACGATGGCGGGCGACCAGCGCCGCGCATCACCGCGCGCGGCCACCGGACGGCGGATGCGCCAACACCATCGCACGGCCCGCGATTTTTGGAAGGGCAGCCCGTTCCGCGATGGTGGGAGCGGCGGGGCGCCTCGTCGGGCCGGTTGGCCGCTCGACGAGGCGCGGATGAGGTCGGGGTGTGGTCAGGTCGGGGTGTGGTCAGGTCGAAGCACTGCATGTTCACCGCGCCGCCGAGCGCCTGGGTGGCCTGGTTGAAGACGGCGTACCGGTAGCCCATGAGGAACTGCCAGGCGTTGCCCATCGTGAAAGCGGAGCCGAAGGACGTGACGTGGGCGCCGTCGGTGCTGCAGGAGAAACGCCCTTGCCGGCCGGTACCGGGACGGATGTCGGCGGAGACCCGCGGCCATATCCGGCCGCCGAGACGGGCGCGCTCGCCACCTCGTCCCAGCCCGACCCAAGTCCTGCCAGGGAGCTACCAGAGACGCCCTCAGGAAAGGCGAACGTACGAAACCAGCGTTTCCACGGCGGCGGCGAGCGACCCGAGGACCTCACTCCGCCCATCGCGAGGTACTTCCACGCGATAAGTACCATCTGCCCGCATTGCGATCCAGTACTGCCCCTCTGGCCGCAGGTCGATATCATCGTAAAGGCGAAGGAGAGTGCCATGAGTGATGATAGGGAACAATGAACGCAGACTTTCCACCGCATGCACGGCCTGCAACACATGCCGGATTTCCGCGAAGGCATCGTGCGTCAGCAGCCATTTCCACTGGAACTCGAGAGGATTACCTCGCTCATGCGCCGCAGACAACGCGTTGTAGCTCATGAACGGGAATCTGGCGCTCAACTCCGCCAACGTGCTGCCACCGAGCCAGTAACTCGCCATCCGCACCGTGGCCAGGAGGTCGTCGGTGCCGCCACTTGCCCCTACATGCCGATTTCTGGAGACCGTTATAGAGAACCTGCGTTCCCGGGCACCGAGGAGAACCGAGACCAGATTCGAACCTGACGCCATCTTCGCCGACAGCAAGCGCTCCTTACCGGACGCTTCCAGGACCTCCCCGATGTCGATCCTATGCTCCGCCGCAACGCCGATCACGGCCATGGTGAGACCACCCATGCGGACGAGATCCGGATAGAGATCACCATTGATCACGGCGGAGGGGTGCGGGCTCTGCGGTCCGTTCCCGGTCGTCATCTCGAAGCCACCTTGGGTATTGAGGCCCTCCACGATGCGTAGATGACCTGCCGCCGCGTCTCCGTACGGTCGTGTGGTTTTCTGACCGGCGGATGCGCCGGACGCTCCTCCGCCAACCGACACAAAGACGCCAATGGACAGAAGGCACCGCCACGTCGCCGCGCGCCCTCGTAATCCGGCCGAATCCGGCCGCCCTGGCCGGGTGCCGCGGCAGTCAAGTCCGATCACGTCGCCGGGGTGATGAGGGGGGCTGGGGGCCGGGGCGAGGGTGCGGACGTGACAGTGTCGTCTGATGCCGGCGGGGCGGGGGATTCGCTGTGGCGGTGTTTCCGCCTGGGGTTGATCAACGATGTGGCGAATCCGAAGGCGGGGGTTTTCGCGGTGTCGTTCTTGCCGCAGTTCGTTCCGGTGTCGGTGCCGGCGTGGTGGCGGGTGTTGCTGATGCTGATGCGTTTGGCGGTGGTGTGGGCGCTCGTCGACGTGGTCTGGTACGGGGCGGTGATCAACCTGCCCAACAGTACACGTGCTCCTCACTGTCCCGTTCGCCGCGTATCAGCTCGGCAAGTTCCCGAAGGATGCCCAGAGCGACGAACGGATCCAACTCCGCGCCGTCCTCGGCCTTCCGTTCCACCCACCATCGCGCCAGTTCGTCGATCTCAGAACTCGAAGCAGTGCCGAGCGACCTCACGAGGGTATCGGACAGCGAGAAGACGGCAGGACCATCCTCGATCTCCGCCAGGACCTCTGGGAGACCCGCCTCGGCAATCTCCTCGAACGAACGACCGGCACAATGGGCCTCCCAGTCCAGCAGTGCCTCTTCAACGTCAAAATTGCCACATTCCACAACGGTACGCGAGGCACTCGGACCTCCCAGCAGCGCGGCACGTGCACTCGCTCTCGTCGCCACAAAGAACTGCACGATGGTGCTCACCGTTCCCCCTTTTCATGACAGGGATATTCCAGACGCCGCCGCTGACGAATGGGGCGGCGCCTCCGTCAACTGATCAGCGTTACCCCGCACTGCTCGCCGCCTCGCACGTCTGCTGCGCACTCCAGGCGGGGCTGCGCCACTCGTGTTCCTACCAGTCCGTGTCTCCGCCGGCTTCGCAGCGGACCGGCCCCCGCCTGACCGGCCCGGCGTACGGCCTGAGCACACAGGCGGTCAGGGCTCTCGCCGCGGACACCATGCGCCATGCCCTGCCCACCGACCGAGGGCCGTCAGGCGGGCCGTCGTGGGCTCGACGTGGTCATCTCTTCCTCTTCCTGTCCGGCATGATCGCCTCGGCTGCCGTCCTGGCGTTCGTCGGCCTCGGCGGAGCACCGGGCCCGGCGGCGCTCGTGGTGGGCCGGCGGTTGTCTGACCACCGCCCTGCGCTCGGCCACCCGCGGCATGCCATCACCGCTGACGATCTGTGTCTACCTCGACGGGAACATGGGCTCTTGGACCGGCGCCCGCATCGGATGCCCGGGCGTGTGTGGCTGCGGCATTGCTCACCGCAACGGGGCCGATCCGCCACGCCAGGAAGCGGCCCGCGCCGGTTGGGCGCCGAAGAATCGAGGGAGTTGGCGCGGGAGCACGCCGATGGATCGCGCGGGATCGGCAGGACGGAAGGATGCGGCCCGCACCGGTCGGGCGCCGAAAAATCGAGGGAGTTGGGGCGGGAGCACGGCGATGGATCGCGCGGGATCGGCGGGATGACCGGAATCGGTTGATCATGGGCGGCCGGGTGCCGTATGCAGGCGGTGTGCCGTTCACCTTGAGTCACCCCGCCGCCGTCATTCCGCTGGCCCGTGGCCGGCTCGTGCCGTCGGCGCTGGTGGTCGGGTCCATGGTGCCGGACGTCCCGTACCTGTTCTCGATCGGCGCGTTCCGGGGGACGACGCATCGGCCGCTCGGCATCGTGACGATCGATCTCGTCCTCGGCATGGTGCTCTTCGCCGCGTTCCACCTGCTCTGGAAGCGGCCGCTGGTCGCGTTGGCGCCACCGTGGCTGCGGACGCGCATGGCGCGACCGGCGGCTGCGTTCGAGTGGCGGATTTCCGTGGCCAGGGTGCCGTTCTCGATCCTGGTCGGGATCCTGACCCATGTGCTGTGGGACGCGTTCACCCACCGGTACCACGGTTTCGCCGACGTCCTGCCCTGGCTGGTCACGACCTCTGTGGCGGGGCTCGAACTGTTCCGCTGGCTCCAGTACGCCAGCGGATTGATCGGCGGCGCGGTCGTCGTCCTGTGGACGCTGCGATGGCTGCGAGCAGCCGAGGTCGTAGAGGAAGAGCAAGTTCCCGGACTGTCCAGGCGCGGTGCGTGGACGGTGTGGGGCTGCCTGGCGGGCGCCGTGGGAATCGGCGGGGCGGTGGGCGCGGTCACGCTGTTCAATCAGGCGCCCAGTACCCCGTGGAACCTGCACGCGGGTATGGCCAGTGGCGCCGTCAGCTCGATCGGCGGCGCCCTCCTGGTGCTGACCGCCTACAGTCTCGTCTGGCTCGTCATGCCCTCCCGGCGATCGGCCTCGGTGCCGCCGGCGGAGCAGAGAACCGAAGCCGTGGGATGAAGCGCGTCGCCATCGCCGACTCGCCCGTTCTCCCCTCGCGGCGGCACCGTCCTCTGCCACCGTCTAGGTGTCGCTGGGGCGTCGCATGGGGCCCCACTTGCCCTTCTGCTCGGAGACGACGCGTTCGGCGTCGCCCAGTACGGACTCGTCGATCCAGGCGATGGGCCGGATGCAGCGCACCAGCGGTTCGTTGTCGGGACCGCGTGCCAGCTCCTCCCCCACCAGGATCCACGGCCTCACCCCAGGCCCCTTCTCGTGCTTGAGGTGCGAGTAGTCGTACAGCCGCCGGGCCACCCACACCACGAGCGGGCGCGGCGCCCACCACTCCTCGACCGTGAGGGGGTTGGCCGACAGGCCCGGCATCTCGACGCCGGTCAGTTCGTCGCGGCTGCTTCCCTCGGCGTCCGTCTCGGGGCCGCGCGACCACCGGACGAACAGCCGATCGTCCTTCTCGACCAGTCTCGCGAGCTCATCCAGGCTGGTTACGGTGGGCATCTCCTCCATTGGCCATGCCCTACCCAATCCCGGCCCCTCTCTGCCACTTCACCGCGGAATGGCCTGCGAGCCGGTCATCCGCGTTCGCAGTGGAGTCTCGACCGGCCCCACCGCTGTCGAGCCGGAAGCGGGCTGGTACATGATCCGTCCGTGGTGAGCGGCCGGCCCCCGACACGGGGCCGGCCGCCCCGTGGCGCCGGTTCCTCCCGGATCTGGCGTCAGAGCGCCTCGTCCAGGGCGTCGTCGTGCTGTGGCTGCGCTGTGGTCATCGTGACGACACGCTTGGTCATTCCTTCGGCCGAGGGGTCGATGCCCCAGGAGAAGACGATCCGCGGGTGGATCCTGATGATCTCGGGGCTGAGGTAGGAGCCCGGGACGGCCTGCTCGGTCAGCGCCTCGGCCCGGCCCCGGATCTCGATGCCGCGGACCGCCCACGGGTCGGTGGAGACCAGGTCGTCGATGACCAGGGAGACCTGGTCGTTGCGCCGAACGTTGCGGAACTTGCGGGTGTTGGCCAGGTTTCGGCCGTAGATATCGATGGTCCCGGTCTCTTCGTTGTACGCGAAACCGACCGGATTGTTCTGCGGGTCTCCCTTGGGACCGACGGTGGCCAGCCGTCCCAGCCGCTGTGTGCTCAGATATTCGCGTTCGATTTCTGTCAGGCTCATGACTCCAGCGTGAAGGCTCAACCTAGGTTGGGGTCAAGCGCGGCCCGCCGGTCGGCCGCGATCGACCTCGGGTTTGGTCAGCCGCCGAACGCGGTGGCTCGGGCGAGTTCGTCGGGTGCCGCTTGTAGACGTCGCCGGAGGACGCACCCTCCGCTCCGGCCTGGGATCACGTCGAGAAGTCGGCGGCGTCCCGGAGTCCCGCCTGGATGAGGCCGGGTGTCCCGGCACCCAGTTCGCTTTCCCGAACGACCGTCAGGTCGCCCTTCGCTTCGTAGAGGACGAAGCGCACATCGGACAGTTCGAAGACGCCCCGCTGCCGGAGCTGCGCCAGCAGGTCGCTCTCCGTCACACCACAGATCCACAGCTGATGACGACGCATCTCCCCATGGGCGACCAGAACCCGGACGCGATGGTCGGTGAACCGGCGAAACGGGGGATACAACCGCAACCCGCTGATCACGCGATGCATTGCGATCAAGGTGACCAGGGCGACCGCGCCGGTGACGAACGACTGGTCCGAAGCGACCGCCGTCCGGCCCACGATCGCTCCCACCGCCACCGCGGCGACGAAGTCAATGATCGTCCACTGGGACAGCGTGCGCCGCTCTCCCATGCGCAACGCCAACAATGCCGTCCCGTACATCAACGCGGCCTTTCCGGCGACCGCTCCCAGGTGCATCCAGTCCCCGATCAGCCATGACATGACAGCCCCCCCCCCCGACGGTTTCGCCCGTTCACACGCCGTGCGTCTCTCGTCTGTTCCGTTGTACGAAGCGGTCGGTGGCGATGTGTTGCCGGGCGGGCGGTCTCCGGCCACGCCGCTCCTTTGGCCACCGCCCTCAAGGAGCCGCGAAATGGAAGCCGGGGCCTCGCCCCCCGGAACGTCCACCACACCAGCGTCTGCGCCGCCGACAGCACCGGCAAAACCCCGCCCTGGGACGGGCCCGTACCGCCTCCCGCAACCGCGCCTCCGCACGCCCCGCCACCACCGCCACGACCAGCGCCACCAGTACTCGCCGCGGCATCCGCTTCCGCCCCGGGGCAGGGTCGCCCGGGAACACGCCGCCTCGTCCAGCGCGCCATGCGCCACGGGGCGGGACCGCCGATTTCCGGAGAGAATCCGATCGAGCCATACCCGTACGCGTGTGCGGCTGTGCCAGCGGGACGCAAGGATACGGTGAAGGCGTTCAGGCGATCCGGACGCCTTTGACCTCCCGCATATGGCGCGGACCGTTGGCTCGGGCTGATCGGACGGACGGTCGCGGAGCAGCGGGCCTTCCGAGACCGCCAACTGGTGCCGCTTCGTGCTGAGGCAATGGCCGTGCGTGCGGCTCCCGAATGCACGGTCGCAGGGTGAAAGGTCACCCGGTGATCCGCATACGTTGGGCACGGAGACGGCGAAGCTCCGTGCTGGGAAGTGCCTCGCCGCAGGCATCAGCTTGACGGCTGACCTGACCTGCCGTGCCGGCCCAGGCCGTCCATGACCTCGCCAGGCGAGTCGCCGCGCTCTATCCGCTCGGTTCACTGCCGGGCGGGGGTTCCGCCCTCAGGCGTTGGCCTTGTCGGCGTACTGCCGGCATTCGCCGGTGAAGACGATGGCGAGTTCGGCCTCGATGACCGACGTCACGAGATCGGCGGCCGGAGTCCCGTTCACACCGGCGGGGTCGCGGTAGACCTGCATCGCCAGGCCCTCCGTCACGGCGGCGAGGCGGACGGCGGCGGGCCACGGGTCCACATCCTCCTGGACCTCGCCGCATTCCTTGCCGTTGTGGACGGCCTGGGCGATGTCCTTGCGCAGTGCCCGTGCCGTCTCGTTGTCGACTTCGGCGAGGGCGGGGGCGTCCAGGGCACGGCCGGCGAACGCCCTCGCGACCCGGAACTCCGTGCGGCGCGTCTCGTCCAGCGGGATGAACTCCGTCAGCGCCTCGCCCAGGATGGCCGCGATGGGCTGACGGTGCCGGGCCCCGTCGCGTACCCGTTCGTCGACCCTGCTCCGGATATGCGCGCTGACGTGGTTGAACGCGTGCAGGAGCATGTCGTCCTTGGTGCGGAAGTAGTGCTGCACCAGGCCGACCGAGATTCCGGCGGCGGCGGCCGTGCGGGCGACGGTGACGGCGTCGAGGCCGTGTTCGGAGATGAGCCCGCAGACGGCCACGGCGATCTGGCGCCGTCGCTCCTCATGATCGGCTGTCCTCGGCACTTGATAACCATATCAGCATACGGTAAAAACCGTATGACCATATTGTTATCGTCCGCCGCCGAGGAGCACCGTGCACAGCCGGCTCAGACACGCCGCGACGAAGGTGGCGGCCATGGCGTTCTGCCTGTTCGTCTGCGTCTCTCTCGCCCCAGCCCACGCCCAGCCAGGGCCGTACGCGCAGATCGACGCCTACATCCGCGACCGCATGAAGGCCACGCGCACCCCCGGGATCTCCTACGCCGTGGTCGGTCCCGGCGGGCCGGTCCACCAGCGGTCCTGGGGAACCGACGGGCGGGGTGAACGCGTGACGGCCGAAACCCCCTTCCTGTGGGGTTCGATCGCCAAGCCCGTCGCGGCGACCGCCGTCATGACCCTCGTCCAGTCGGGACGGCTCCGCCTGGACGACCGAGTCGTCGATCACCTGCCGGGTTTCCGGTTCGGAGGCACCTCACACGCGTCCAAGGTGACCATCCGTCATCTGCTCGCGCAGACCACCGGCCTTCCCGAACCGGCAGGTTTCGAGGTCACCGACTGCTTCCGGTCCGGCTGCCCCTCCCCCGCCGAGCGCATCGGCGCCCTGGACGACGTGAAGCCGCTCGGTCCTCCCGGTACGAGGTACGCCTACACCAGCGCCAATTACCTGCTGCTCGCCGCCGTGGTGGAGGCGGTCACCAAGCGTCCTTTCGGCGACTACCTCCGGCAGGCGGTCCTCGGCCCGGCGGGCATGGACGGAGCCGTCACCGACGCGGCGTCGGCCAGGAGACGGAACCTGCCACCGGGCCACCAGCTCCTGTGGGGCATCCCGTCCGCGATCGCCGACGGGATCGACGACCAAGGCGCGAGTTACGGCTACCTGGGCGGCGACCTGGGTGACCTGGCCGCCTTCGCATCGCTCCAGTTGCGCAGGGGGAAGACCGTCGACGGCGGCACCGTCCTGACGTCCGACTCCGTGCGGCTGATGCGCGAGGAGGGGCGGCTCCAGCCCGCCGGCACGGGAACCGGCTACGGGCTGGGCTGGCGGATCGGCGGACTGGACGCGCCGCTCGACACGGCCGTCTGGCACACGGGCGCCACCCCCGGATACTCGGCGATGCTGTTCCTGCTGCCGCAGCGGAACATCGCCCTCGTCCTCCAGCAGAACATCTACGGGCTCCTGCACGACGGGGCGGTCATGGAGGTCGGCTTCGGTGCGGTCAGGCTGCTCGCCGGCGGTCGGCCGCCCGCCGCCCAGCCGTCCACTTCGACGTACTACGCCACGGTCTGGGGGGTCAGTGTCCTGGCGCTGGCGATGATCCTGGCGGCCGGGCGCTCGGTCCTGCTCCTGCGCCGCCCGGCCGCGACCGCCGCACGTCTCCGTCTCGCGTTCGTGACGGCGGCCTGGTGCGTGCTCGGCGCGTTGCCCGGTGCGGGGATGGTGTGGCTCGCGGAGTCGATGCCCCTGCGGCAGGTGAGGACGTGGGTACCCGACGCCTTCCTCGCGTTCTGCGTCGCGGCGACCGCCGGCGCCGTCACCGTCGTCCTCCGGATCATGCTCGCCCTGCGTGCCGGCGGGCACTCGCGTTGACGACCTCGTGGCGGCGGAGAAGACGGGCCGATCTTGGTTTTCTGGAAGGGCGCCGGGAACAGAGAGGACCATGACCGCTGCCACCCATCGGCCCCGGGCGGATGCCGAGCCGGCCGACCTGCGCCTCCCCGGCATCGTGCTGGGCGTGGGTCTCGGCGGATTCGTCGACGGCATCCTGCTGCACCAGCTGCTGCAATGGCACCACATGCTCAGCAGCACCGACAGCGACAACATCGGCGTGAGGTTCTACAACCCGCGCACCCTGTCCGGTCTGCAGATGAACACGGTGTGGGACGGTCTCTTCCACGTCGTGTGCTGGCTGTCGGTGCTGATCGGGCTGGCCGTCCTGTACTCGCGGGTCACCCACCGGCGGCGCCGCGTCTGGACGTCCCGGGTGCTGTGGGGATGGATGCTGGTCGGCTGGGGACTGTTCAACCTCGTCGAAGGCATCATCGACCACCACATTCTGGGCATCCACCACGTGCAGACCGGTGCCTACCGGCTCTGGTGGGACATCGGCTTCCTGGTGCTGGGCGCTGTGCTGGTGGCCGCCGGATACCTGCTGCAGCGCACCGGCACACCGTTCGTCCCCGAGCCGGGCCCCGAGCCGGGCGGCGCCGCCGGCAGGCCTCGGAGCGCCTGATGCACGACCACCCGATGCCCGCGCACGGCGGCGGAGCGTGGCAGGCCGTACCGGCGGTGGCCGCTGCCGTGCTGCCGGCGGTCGTCTACCTGCTGCTCGTGCGCCGCGCGGCCCGGTCGGGGCGCCGTCCGCCAGGGCGATGGCGCACGGCGGCCTTCCTCACCGGATGCGTCCTGCTGGCCGTGGCGCTGCTGCCTCCGGTCGCGCCGTTCGCGCACCGGGACTTCCGCGGCCACATGCTCCAGCACCTGCTGATCGGGATGTACGCGCCGCTGGCCCTGGTGCTGGGCGCTCCGATCACTCTCCTGCTGCGTGCGCTGCCCGTACGGCATGCCCGGCGGCTGACCGGTGTGCTGCGCAGCCGTCCGATGCGCTCGGTGGCCCACCCGGTCACGGCGCTGGCCCTGAGCACCGGGAGCCTGGCCGTCCTGTACTTCACGCCTCTGTACGAGGCGACCACCGCCGATCCGGTCCTGCACTGGTCGCTGCACGCGCACTTCCTGCTGTCGGGGTGCCTGTTCGCCTGGGTCATCGCCGGTCCCGACCTCGCGCCGTCCCGCCCCGGCGTCCGGGCCCGGCTGGTGGTGCTCGGCGTGGCCATCGCCGCGCACGCCGTCATCGCGCAGCTCATGTACGGCGGATTCCTCGTCGACGTGCACGCGCCCATCGCCGAGGTCCGCGGCGGCGCGGAGATCATGTACTACGGCGGGGACATCGCCGAGCTCCTGCTCGCCGCCGCCCTGGTCGCCACCTGGCGGCCCCGCGCCTCCTCTGACCGTGGAGTCCGCCGCCGCCCGGTCGACGCCTCGCCCGCGTGAACCGCGCCTCCCCGCACCCCGGTGGTGCAGGACGTCAATCGCCATGGGCCCCCTTCATTCGCGTCCTCGGCCTCAGCAGGCGGCCACGGCGGCGCCTGCCTGGTGTACCCCTCCGTCCCGGGGTAGGGGCCTGGAACCGATCGCCGGGAACGTGGCCGGTCGGCGGCCGAGGGACTCGAGGGGGCATCGGTGCGGGAGCCCGAACTGGAGCGGCGGATCGAAGCGGCCTGGGAGAGGCTCGGGCTGGAGGAGCCGAGGCCGGGGCAGCGGGACGCGGTGTGCGCGCTGGCCAAGGAGGCCGACGCGCTGGTGGTGATGCCGACGGGCAGCGGGAAGTCGGCGGTCTACCAGGTGGCCGCCGCCGTCCTGGGCGGTCCCGCCCTGGTGGTGTCTCCGCTGATCTCCCTGCAGCGCGACCAGGTGCGGCAGCTGCGCGCCATGGGGCTGGAGGCGCACGTCCTGAACGCGACCACCGGTGCCCGCCGCCGCGAACAGGGCCTGGCCGCGTTGCGCGGCGACGGCACGGCGTTCGTGTTCATGGCTCCCGAACAGCTCGTACGGCAGGACGTGCGCGACGCGCTGCGGGAGTCGCCGCCCCGGCTGGTGGCTGTGGACGAGGCGCACTGCATTTCGGCCTGGGGGCACGACTTCCGTCCCGACTACCTGCGGATCGGCACGACGCTGGACGCGCTGCCGCGCCGTCCCGTGGTGGCCGCGCTCACCGCGACCGCCGCCCCGCCGGTGCGCGCCGAGATCGTCGAACGGCTGCGGATGCGCGATCCCGCCGAGGTCGTCCGCGGATTCGACCGCCCCGAGCTGCGCCTTTCGGTCCGAACGTTCCACGATGCCGAACGGCAACGCGAGGCGGTGCTGGCGAAGGCGCGCGAGCTGCGCGGATCGGGCATCGTCTACACGGCGACCCGCAGGGACGCCTCCGAATACGCCGACGCGCTGGACGGCGCCGGCGCGTACCACGCCGGGCTGCGCCGCAAGGAACGCGACCAGGTGCAACGGGCGTTCATGGCCGGGGAGATCCGGATCGTGGTCGCCACCACCGCGTTCGGCATGGGCATCGACAAGCCCGACATCCGGTTCGTCCTGCACGCCAGGGTGCCGGACTCGCTCGACTCCTACTACCAGGAGATCGGACGGGCGGGCCGGGACGGCGACCCCGCCGAGGCGATCTGCTTCTATCGCGGCGAGGATCTGGCGCTGCCCCGCTTCTTCACCGGCGGCCTGCCCGACGAGGAGACCCTGGCCGCCGTCTGCGACACGGTCGCGGACGGTCCGATCACCCGCCGGAACCTGGCCGAGCGCACCGGCCTGTCCGCCCGGCGGCTCACCGCGCTGCTCGATCTGCTCAACCGGGCCGGAGCGCTGCGCCTGCGGAAACGCGTCGAGCCCGCGCCCGACGCGCCGCCCACGTCCCAGAACGTGGCCCGCGCGCTGGAACTGGCCGAGGAACGCCGGTCCGTCGAACGCACCCGCATCGAGATGCTGCGCCGCTACTGCGAAATGACCGACTGCCGTGGCCGCTTCCTGCTCCGGTACTTCGGCGAGACCCGCGAGCGCCCCTGCGGGCACTGCGACGTCTGCCAGGCGGGAGAGGCCGAACAGCTCGCCGAGAACGCCGCCTTCCCGATGGGCGCACGCGTCCGGCACCGTGAATGGGGGCCCGGAGTGATCGTCGGCGGCGAGCAGGACCGGATCACCGTCCTGTTCGACGAGGCCGGCTACAAGGAACTCCTGGTGGAACCCGTCCTCGACCAGGACCTCCTCACCCGGGAATGACCCCTCGGCCGGCGCGGCGTCCCCCAGGCCTGCGGCGCCCGGCCGTGCGGCGGCCGCTCGTGGGCGCACCGATCGGGTAGGACGGGAGGGTGGACGCTCGGCGCCGACTGATCACCTTCGGCCACGGCACCGCGGAGCCGGAACGGATCGCGAGCCTGCTCGGCGGTGTCGACGTACGGCTGCTCGTGGACATCCGCACCGCCCCCGGCAGCCGGCGCAACCCCCACGTGGCCCGCCGTGAACTGGAACGCTGGCTGCCGGAACAGCGCGTCGGATACCGCTGGGACAAGCGCCTCGGGGGGTTTCGGCGGCCGCCGCCGGACTCCCCCGACCTGGCGTGGCGGCAAGAGATGTTCCGCGGATACGCCGCGCACATGCGCACCGGGGAATTCTCGGCCGCCGTGGACGATCTGGTGGCCGACATGGAGAAGGTGGGCGACGCCGCCGGCGCGGTGGCGGTGATGTGCAGCGAAAGCGTCTGGTGGCGCTGCCACCGGCGGCTGGTCGCCGACTTCCTCGTGCTCGTCCGTGACGTGCCCGTCGCCCACCTCATGCACGACGGGCGCCTGACCGACCACACTCCCTTCCCCGCGGCCCGTGTGCGAGAGGACGGGTTGCTGGTGTACGACGGCGGCCAGTCCGCACTTCTCTGACCCGTCGTCGCGGCCCGTTACGGCCGTCTCCGTCCACGGGTCGGTGTAAATGCGTGCTCGACCGGATGTGGCGTCCGGGGATTTCAGGTGGCACGGACGGGCGCTTCCACGACGGCCGCGTCGTCTTCTGCGAATGGGCCGTCTTCGAACTCCGAGGACAGGACCCGCACGTTTCCGGTGGACGCCATCCGCGGGTCGGCTCCGGTGTCCGGATCACCGCCCGCCGTGGCCGTTCGCAGCGCCTTGCGGCCACGCTCCCACAGCTCGACGTCGACGCCGCTGCTCAACTGGGACAACCACGGCCCCAGGGCCAGCAGGGCGAGCACCGACAGGGCGATCAGGACCGAGACCATGACAGCGTCCCCCAGCTCCTCGGTCGGCACGACCGACGAGATCAATCAGGATGAATGTGGCATCAGCCTAGATACCACAGCAAACCACCACTAATCGCCCATCCGGCGCGTCCGTGAAGTCCGAAACCGGGGCCCGCCATCGGCGGCCGAGAGGAACTCGACTGATCGTCAGGAATAGGCCAAGTGACGATCACCGGGTCGGGCATGGCCCGGCTGTCGGCAAACGTTCGGCCAGGTCGACCACGGTGCCCTGTGGCGCGGCCGGAGTCAGCCTCCGGCCTGAGAGCGGGAAGGCCGTGCGGCCTAGGCGGGGGCGCAGGTGGTGGGGAGGGGGCCGGAGCCGGTCGCGGTGAGACCGGCGGAGGCGGTGCCGCCCGTGGGGACGGCGGCGTTCCAGGAGGCGTTCGCGACGGTGACGGTGGTGCCGGAGCGGGTGAACGCGCCGTTCCAGGTGGAGCCGAGCGTCCAGGTGGAGGGAAGGTCGAAGCGGGCGCGCCAGGTGGTCAGGGCGGGACCCTCGTTGCGGACGTGACGGTGGCCTGGAAGCCGCCCGGCCACTGGTTCGTGACCGTCAGGGTGCAGGTGACCTCGGCGGGCGGAGGGGTGGTGGGCGGCGTGGGCGGGGTGACGGTGCCGAGGGCGGAGGCCAGCGCGGGGTACCAGCGGTCGGAGATCTTCTGGTTGCCGGAGTCGTTGGGGTGCACCCCGTCGTAGGTGTCGGCGGAGGTGCTGAACCCGGTCCACTGGTCGACGACCGTGATCGGGGAGGCGGCGGTGGAGTTGGCGGCGGCCCAGTCCGGGATGGCCCGGTTGAGGGCGACGAGGCGGTCGGCGCACTCGGCGCAGGTGGCCGGGTTCATCGGGATGAGCCGGGCGACGAGGATCTTCATCGCGGGGTTGCTCGCCCGCATCTGGCCGACCAGCGTGGTGTACGCGGCGAGGATCGTGCCGGTGGGGCGGTTGCTCTCATTGCTCGATCATTGTTCAAGCCTGAATCATCAGTGCGTTTGCCCTGGTCGTGCACATGCAAGTGGGAATGCACAGGCATAGGGTGGTGGCGGTAACCAGAGCGGTCCGACGCATAGTGATCTGCCGAGGCGAGGAATGGTTGTTGCGACGTCGGGCACCTCGACGAGGCGGCGACGCAGGTCCGGGCTCCCGGCCGAGGTGACGAGCTTTGTGGGACGTCGGCACGAGGTCGCCGAGATCAGGCGCCTGCTGGCGGGGTCGCGGCTGGTCACCCTGACGGGGGCCGGAGGCGTGGGCAAGACGCGGCTGGCCATCCGGGTGGCGGCGACGCTGGAACGCGCCTTCGCCGACGGGGTGTGGCTGGTGGAACTGGCCGACCTGGAGAAGCCCGGGCTGCTGGCGCCGACCGTCATCCAGACCCTCGGCATCCGGGACCAGTCGGCCCGCCCGCCGGCGGAGGTGCTCGCCGGGCACCTGGCGGACCGGCGGACACTGCTGGTCCTCGACAACTGCGAGCACCTGCTGCGGGAGTGCGCGATCCTGGCCGAGACGCTGCTGCGGGCGGCGCCCGAGCTGCGGATCCTGGCCACCAGCCGCCATGTGCTGGGGGTCGCCAGCGAGCAGATCTTCCCCGTGCCGCCGCTGTCGCTGCCGGACGCGGGGCCGGACGGGGGCGGCCCGTCGGACGCGGTGCAGCTGTTCACCGAGCGCGCCCAGGCCGTGCTGCCGGGATTCGCGATCACCGACGACAACCGGGAGGCGGTGGAGCAGATCTGCCGGCGCCTGGACGGCCTGCCGCTGGGCATCGAGCTGGCGGCGGTGCGGCTGCGGGCGCTGTCGGTCCACCAGGTGCTGAAACGGCTGGACGACCGGTTCCGGCTGCTCACCACGGGGTCGCCGGCGGCGCTGCCCCGGCACCAGACGCTGCGCGCGCTGATCGACTGGAGCTACGCGCTGTGCGGCGAGAAGGAGCGCACGCTGTGGGCACGGATCTCGGTCTTCAGCGGCGGCCTGGACCTGGAGGCGGCCGAGGCGGTGTGCACCGGCGACGGGATCGCCGCCGAGGAGATCGTCGACCTGGTCGTCGGCCTGGTGGAGAAGTCGATCCTGATCCCCGAGGAGCATCCGGGCACGGTCCGGTACCGGATGCTGGAGACGCTCCGGCAGTACGGCCGCGAGTGCCTCGCCCGGTCCGGGGAGGCCGAGCGGGTCGCGCGGCGGCACCGCGACCACTACCGGGATCTGGCGGCCGAAGCCCGCGTCCGCCTGTTCGGCCCCGACCAGGTCCAGTGGCTCACCCGGCTGCAGCTCGAACACGCCAACCTGCGCACCGCCCTGGAGTACTGCTTCGCCCACCCGGGCGAGGCCGGGACGGGCCTGGGCATGGCCGCCGACCTGCTCTACCACTGGATCACCAGCTACTACCTGGCCGAGGGGCGCCGCTGGCTGGACCGGGCGCTGGCCGCCGACACCGCGCGGACCGAGGTCCGGGCACGGGCACTGTGGGCCGACGGCTGGCTCGCCATCATCCAGGCCGACCCGGAGCCGGCCGAGGCGATGCTGCGGGAGAGCAAGGTCATCGGCGAGGAGCTGGGGTCGGACTCGGTGCTCGGCTACGTCGCGATCTTCTCCGGGATGATCGCCATGTGCCGCCGGGACCCCAAGACGGCGATCGCCCTGTACGAGGAGGCGCTGGCCCGGCACGGCGCCACCGGCGACCCGGTGGGCGTGTCCCTGGCGCTCGTCCGGCTCTCCCTCGCCTACTCGTTCCTGGGCGACTCGGCGCGCGCCGTCGCCATCGGCGAGGAGGGCCTGGCCGTGTGCGAGGCGCACGGCGAGGGCTGGCACAGGGCGTACACCTTGATGGCGCTGGGAATCGAGGTCTGGCGCCAGGGCGACACCCGCCGGGCCGCCGCGATGGAGCAGGAGAGCCTGCGGTTCAACCGTTCGCTCGACGATCCGCTCGGCATCGGGGTGAACCTGGAGGTGCTGGCCTGGATCGCGGCCGCCGAGCGGCAGTACCAGCGGGCGGCCCGGCTGCTGGGCATCGTGACGAAGGTGTGGAAGGCGGTCGGCGCCCCGCTGTCCGGTTACGGGCATCTGGTGCACTTCCACGACGAGTGCGAGGCCGGCACCCGCGAGGCCCTCGGCGCGCAGGCGTTCCTGGCGGCCGTCCAGCGGGGCGCGGGCCTTCCGTACGAGGCGGCGCTCGCCTACGCGCTGGAGGAGCGGGCCCCGGCGGCCGCGTCGCAGAGCGCCGTGGAGACCTCGCCGCTGACGCCCCGCGAGACGGAGATCGCCGGTCTCGTCGCCCAGGGGATGAGCAACAAGGACATCGCGGCGACCCTGGTGATCGCCCAGCGCACCGTCGAGGGGCACATCGAGCACATCATGAACAAGCTCGGGTTCCGTTCCCGCGCCCAGATCGCCGCGTGGGTCAAGGACCGGGGCCACGCGTCCGGCGAGGGAACGCCGTCCGGGTGAGGGCCGAGATGGACGCGCACGGCGACGTGGCCGGGAAGGGCCGGCCGGACGGCACATCCGGCCTCGTCGGACGCCGCCGGGAGATGGCCGAGGTGCGGCGGCTGCTGCCCCGGACGCGGCTGCTGACGCTGACCGGCGCGGGCGGGGTCGGCAAGAGCCGGCTGGCGGGTTGGGCGGCGTGCGCGCTGCACGACTGGTTCCCCGGCGGGGTGGAGCGCGTCGACCTCGCCACGGTGGAGGACGGCGTCCTCCTGGAACCGGCGGTGGCCACGGCGCTCGGGCTTCGTGACACCGGACGGCAGGCGATGCCCGTCCTGGTGGACCACCTGGCCGACAAACGGATGCTGCTCCTGCTCGACAACTGCGAGCACCTGCTGCGGCCCTGCGCCGCACTGGTGGACAGGCTGCTGCGCGGCGCGCCGCGGCTGCGGATCCTCGTCACCAGCCGCCAGCGGCTGGGAGTGGCCGGGGAGCAGATCCTCCCGGTGCCCACGCTGCCCGTCCCGCAGCCCGACGCCGACGTCCGCGACGTCGCCCGGTGCGCGGCGGTACGCCTGTTCGCGCAGCGGGCGGCCGAGGTGCGGCCCGGGTTCGCGGTGGACGCGGGGAACGCCGCCGCCGTCGCCCGGCTGGCGCGGCGCCTGGACGGTCTGCCGCTGGCCATCGAGCTGGCGGCCGTACGGCTGCGCACGACGACCGTGGACGACCTGCTGCGCGGGCTGGACGATCGCCTCGACGCGCCGTCCCGCGGCGGCTCCGGCGCCCCGCCGCGGCACCGGACCCTCCGGGCGACCGTGGACTGGAGCTTCGAGCTGTGCTCGCCCGGCGAGCGGCGGTTGTGGTCACGGCTGGCGATCTTCCCCGGCGGGGTGGACCTGGAGACGGCCGAGGAGGTCTGCGCGGACGCCGGCATCGCCCCCGGGGAGGTGCTCGACCTGATCGCCGGGCTGGTGGACAAGTCCGTCCTGGTCGCCGACCCGACGGCGGGCGGGGTCCGCTACCGGATGCTCGACACGATCCGGGCCTACGGCCGCGAGCGGCTGCCGTGCGCCGACGAGCGCGTCCTGCACGGACGGTACCGCGACCACTACCGGCGGATGGCCGACCGGAACCGGGTCGACCGGCTCGTCCCCGACCAGCTCGACCGCTACCGGGCCGTGCGAGCCGAGCTGCCCAACGTGCGCACGGCGCTCGACCTGTGCTTCCGGCGGCCCGAGGACGCGCACACGGGGCTGGAGATCGCGTGCCCGCTGTGGGCGTACTGGATCCTGTCCGGCGCCGTCAAGGAGGGACGGCACTGGCTGGAACGGGGGCTGGGTCTGGCTCCGGGCACCGGCCGCGCCCGCGCGACGGCCCTGTGGTGCGCCGCCCTGATCGCCGTCCGGCAGGACGATCTCCCCGCGGTGGCGCCGCTGCTGGAGGAGTGCCGGGCGCTGGCCGAGCGGACCGGGGACGAGACGGTCCGCGCGCAGGCCGTCGAGATCTCCGGCATGGCCGCGCTGGCCGCCGGGGACGGCCGGCGCGGGTTCCCGCTGATGCTGGAGGCGCGCGACCTGCGTCGGGCCGCCGGCGACGTCCACGCCGTCGCCGTCAACCTGTACTACACCGCCGCGTTCGGCATGGCCGAGAGCCCGGGCAGCGCCGCCGACGTCGGGGCGGAGCTGCTCGCGCTCTCCCTCGCCCACAACGCCCTGCTGTTCAAGGCCTACGCCCAGTTGAAGCTGGCGTTCGCGGCCTGGCGGCGGGGCGACCCGGGCCGGGCCGAGACCCGGATGCGCGAGGCGGCCACGGTTCTCGGCGCCGTCGACGACCCGTGGGGCCTGGTCCAGTGCCTGGAGGTGCTCGGCTGGACCGCCGGGGCGAGCGGACGGCACGAACGGGCCGCCCGGCTGCTGGGCGCGGCCGGCAGGGTACGGCAGACCCTCGACATCACACCGGCCGAACTGCAGTACCTCGCCGACGCCCACCGCGACTGTGCCGAGCAGGCCCGACGAGAGCTGGGCGGCCGGGCGTTCGCCACGGCGTTCCGCGCCGGGGCGAGGCTCACGCTGGATCGTGCGCTCGCCTACGCCCTGGAGGAGCACACAGTCGGCTCCCCCGCGCGATGACCCCCGGCACCGGGGGCCTGCGCGGGGGGCCTACGTGCGATCTACGCGGAATCTGCGCGGGGCCTACGCCGGGGAAGGGGCGGCGGGCCAGTTCCCGACCGTCAGGACCCAGCCGTCCTCGTGCACCAGCCGCGCCCCCAGCCCCATGGACTGCAGCCAATCGGCGGCCTCATGCCCGTAGGCGAGGGCGGCGGTGCAGGCCGTGCCGGCGTCGACACAGCTGTCGGCCGTGACCGAGACCGTGCGCCACGGCCCACGCGGCTGCCTGCCCGCCAGGCGGTCGACGAGGCGCGCGACTCCGCCGGACGCCGGACGCTCCAGGGCCGACAGACCGCAGGTGGCCAGCCCGCACGGCGCCCGCAGCAGGATGTCCCGGCCGAGCGGGTCGTCGCCGCGCCGTGCCTCGCGACGATCTTCGGTGATCCGGATCCGCCAGCCCCCGGCGGGGGGCGGCCCCGCCACCGAGACCTTCTGGTCGAGCGAGAAGAGAACTCCGCACCGCGCCTCGCCGGCGGCGAGCTCGGCGGCCCGGTCGACGGCGAAGGGCTTGGCCGTGGGCCACAGGTCGAGGGTCGCCCCCGCGGGCAGCCGCACCGACCCCGGCGGCTCGTCGATCATGATCGAGCGCCAGGCGCCCCTGGGGGCGCGGACGAGCGGATCGGCCCGGCCCCCGGTCACCTCGGCCGCGTGCAGGGCCGTCCACAGCAGCGCGTGGAACGTGGCGCCGACCTGGACCGGCCGGCCGGCCGCCGCGTGGACCCGCGCCAGGTCGCAGTCACCGCGGTAGGCGTCGCAGGCGGCGTCGATGTCGGCGATCACGTGGTCGACGGCCTCGCGGGCGATGCCGAGGCGGTCCGGCTCGGTCACCGTCACCGTCGCCGTCGCGCCCCAGAGCGGAAAGCTCTGCGACACCGGCGCGGGCGCGCCGGTGTCTCCGGGCTGCGATCGTTCCTGCTGGTTCAACGGGTTCACAGTGTCTCCTCGGGTCTCGGACGCGCGGCCCACGCGGCGCCGAAGCGCCCACGCGGGAGCGGCGCGTACCGACACGCGGGCCCGGTGCCGCCGGGCCCGGTCTCAGCCCACGGGCACGACGTCGGCGCCCCGGCCGGCGGGTCGCACCCGCCCGTCGGGCGTCAGCTCACCGCCGTCGTCGAAGATCAGAACTCCGTTGCAGAGCAGGCCCCACCCCTGTTCGGGGTGGTAGGCGACGAGGCGGGCCGTGTGGTGGTCCGGGGCGGTCGCGGGTGGGCAGGGTGGCTGGTGCTGGCACATTTCGAGCCCCTCGGTGCACGCAGGGTGCGGTGGCTACCTAAAGAGCATGTCCCGGGCACCCCCACGGGGAACGGGGGTAAACCCCCATGTCGCTACCCATCCCCCCGGGGGGGGACCGAGGGTCGGCCGCCGGCCGTCCCCCAGCACGAGGTGCCCCTCTACAGGGTGTTCCCGGTGGAAATGGGTGTCAGGCCCGATGGTCCGGCGGACGCCGATGACGCATGGTGGATGCCAGGCCATCACGGGATGGCCCCTTGCTTTTCTGCGGGAAAGGGACGACGTCGGATGACCACGAACGTGGGGGACAGTGCTTCCGGTACGCACGCGCTGAACGACGCGGCGACGCGGGAGGTCCGGCAGCGCCTGGAGGAGGAGCGGCGCACGCGCGCCTCGCAGCTGGCCGTGCTGGAGCAGGCGGTCGAGCGGTCTCCGCTGGAGCAGGTGGAGGCGTCCGACTACACCCGCCTGGAGAACCTGCGGCAGAGCCTGGTGGAGATCGACGGTGCGCTGCGGCGGCTGCAGGAGGGCACCTACGGCAAGTGCGAGGGCTGCGCGCAGGCGATCCCGGCCGGGCGGCTGGAGATCCT
Source organism: Actinomadura miaoliensis (assembly GCF_039536785.1). Lineage (NCBI taxonomy): Bacteria > Bacillati > Actinomycetota > Actinomycetes > Streptosporangiales > Thermomonosporaceae > Actinomadura > Actinomadura miaoliensis. The sequence continues at coordinate 30,359 of NZ_BAAAZG010000038.1, read as the reverse complement.
TCCGTACGTGCGGTTCTGCGTGCGTTGCCAGGGCCGCGGCGACCGCGGCGCCCGCTGAGGCGGAGGCGAGCGATGCAGCAGGTGTCCGGGGCGCCGCCATGCGGCCGGTTGGACGGCTGGCACGTTCTGGTGCCCCGCGCCGCCCACCAGGCCGGTGAACTGTCACGGTGCCTGCGCCGGTACGGGGCGGTTCCCTGGGAGGTGGCGATGATCGCGGTGGAACCGCCGCGGCGCATGGCGTCGCTGGATCGCGCGCTCACGCGGTTGCGGGAGGGCGCCTACGCCTGGGTGGTGTTCACGTCCGTCAACTCCGTGCAGGCGGTCGCGCGGCGGCTGGCCGCTCGCGGCCTGGACGGGCAGACGCTGAACACCGCGAAGGTGGCCGCGGTCGGCGACCGTACGGCGGCGGAACTGGTGCGGCTGGGCGTGCGGGTCGACCTCGTCCCCGGCGGCGAGCAGTCCGCCGAAGGGCTGCTGGCCTGCGAGGCGCTGCGACGCACGCCGGACGCGCCGGGGCGGGTGCTGCTGCCGCACTCCGACATCGCCCGCGACACCCTGGCGGTGGGCCTGTCCGAGCGGGGCTGGCAGTGCGACGCGGTCGTCGCCTACCGCACGGTGGCGGCCGCCGCGCCGCCCGCCGACGTGGTGACTGCGATCGCGGACGGCCGGTTCGACGCGGTGGCGTTCACGTCGTCGTCGACGGTGCGCAACCTGCTCGCGCTCGCCGCGGCGCCGCCGCCGTCGACGGTGATCGCGGCGATCGGGCGGCAGACCGCCGAGACGGCGCGCGAGCACGGGCTGCGTGTCCACGCGATCGCCCGGCGGCCCTCGGCCGGCGAGCTGGTCGCCGCGCTGGCCGGATACGCGGCCTCGGCCGGGCACATCCTCTCGCCGCGCGGCGCTCCCTTCCCCGCATAGAGCCGGATCCCCCCTGTCGCCTCCTGGAGGGGATCCTGAACGCTGCCGGGCCCGGGGCGAACCCGTAACTACACCGCGCAAACACGGGTTCGTTTGGAGCCACCCGGGCCCGGCAGCCTCCCGGGCACACAGCCCGGTGAAGGTTCACAGGATCCGGACGGCGGTGCTTCCGGAGACGGTGACCCGGACCTCGTCGAAGCTTCCGGCCTGTTCGGCCAGCCAGACGCAGTCGGCCAGGGTCGTCGTGCGGACCTTGTGGACCCGGGCGGGACGCCATGGCCGGTGCCGCAGGAAGGCCGGCTCCACCGGATCGTCGTAGATCACCCCGTAGGCCAGGGTGACCGCGCCGATCGCCGACGGGCCGAACGGACGGGCCAGCCGGACCAGGTGGGCGCCGAGCAGCGGCTGTCCGCGCCCGGCCGGCGGGAGCAGCGAGTAGGTCAGGGGCGAGCCGCCGCCCGGATCCACCACCAGGCGGGACGGCCGCCCGTCGTGCTGGTGGACACGCGCGGTCCAGCCGGTGAGCGGTAACGTCACCTGGCCGAGGAGATCACGGTTCATCAGGTCGCAGTTCGTCAGGTCTCGGGTCATCGGTTCACTCCGTTGTGATCAACCGTGGGCCAGCAGCTTGCGCAGTGCGGCGGTCGCGGCCGCGTCCCCCACGGCCACGACCGCGTCGCCGTGGGCGAGGCGGAAGCCGGAGGGCGGTGAGGTGATCGTGCGGCCGTCGCGGATGACGGCGACGATGGACGCGCCCGTCCGGGTGTGGGCGCGGGTGTCGCCGAGGGTCCGGCCGTCATAGGGCGAGACGGCCGGCACCGGAATGCGCACCGCCCGCAGCCCGTCCGCCCGCGCCCCGGCCAAGGCGCGGTTCAGGTGGGGCACGTGGTCGATGACGACCGGCAGCCCCAGCAGTTCGGCGACCGTGCGCGGTTCGGCGCCGGTCAGCACCACCGTGCACCGCACCCGCTCGGGGTCGTGCGGGTCATAGAGCACCAGGTCGCGGCGGCCGTCGCGGTGCGCCACCACACCGGCGCGCTGGCCGTCGGCGGTGGTGAACACGTAGAGGAACCCGACCTTGGGCAGGACCATCCTGTCCAGCAGCATCGACAAGCCCTTCTCTTCGTGAAACCGTCGGCCCGGTCGGCCGGTAGCGGCCTGGCCCGCGTCCGCGCGGCGGGGGCCGGGCGGACGCGGGCCAGGCCGCGTGGCGCGGTCCATGCACGGCACCTGGCGGGCGCACAGGAACCGGCGCCGGGCGGGCGCCGGGGAGGCGGGACCGGCGCCGGCTCAGGGCCCGGTCTGGTGGCGCCGTTGCTGGCACAGCACGCAGCGGCGGGCATGGGGAAGGATCTCCAGGCGGGCCTGGCTGATCGGTTCACCGCAGTCTTCGCAGAGCCCGTAGGTGCCCGCGTCCACGCGGGCCAGGGCGGCCTCGATGTCCCGCAGGGCCTGCCGCAGCGTGGCGCACCGGGCCAGCGCCGGCTCCAGCGCCGCCCGGTCGCCGCGCGTCTCGGTCTCGTGCTCGATGATCACCAGTTGCGCCGTCCGGGTGCGACGCTGCCGCTCCAGCCGCTCGCGGGCCTGCCGGGCGGCCGCCTCGTCCGGCCCACGACCGGCCGGCACGGAACGCGCCGGGGACGGGCCGCCGGCCGTGCCGCGCGCGGCACCGCTCACAGTCATGCAACAGCTCCCTTCGGCCCCCGTCAGGGTGCCCGCGGTGGTCGGTCCCTCGGTTTCTCCTCCACCATGGGTGACTGCCGTGCCGACCGCCATCGGGGGCACCACCCATTCGCCGCGTGGGGGTCCTGTATTCGCAGGTCACCGGGCATGGGTGACGGCCGGGGGCATGGGTGCCGCCCCGGATCGCCCCTCCGGGGCCGCGGGCGGCAGGATGGACCGGCGGGAGCGTTGGGCGCGCGGATCGGCACCGGGCCGGGGCGCCTACCGTGGAATCAGCGCTCGCATCGTGCACGCGAGGCTTCTCGCAGACGTGTCCGCCGTGGGACGAGGCAGGGAACGCGCGAGGATGGGACACGAACGGCTTGTGGGTCGGCCCGGCCGGGCAGGCGACGAGGGGGACGTGCGGTCAGTGCGGCTGTTCTGGCGGGTGTTCTGGCTCAACGCGCTGGTGGGGGCGTTCGCCACCGTCCTGTTGATGGTCGGGCCGTGGACGGTGTCGGTGCCCATCCGGCTGACCGAGGCGTTGGTGCTGCTGGCCGGGCTGGCGTCGATGCTGGTCGCCAACGCCGTCCTGCTGCGCTGGGGGCTGGCGCCCCTGGACCGGCTGGCCCGCCTGATGACCACCGTCGACCTGCTGCGTCCCGGCCAGCGGCTGCCGGTCACCGGCAGCCGCGAGATCGCCACGCTGATCGACACCTTCAACCAGATGCTGCAGCGCCTGGAGACCGAACGCGGCACCAGCAGCGCCCGCGCCCTGTCGGCGCAGGAGGACGAGCGCCGCCGCATCGCCCGGGAGCTGCACGACGAGATCGGCCAGAGCCTGACCGCCCTGCTGCTGGACCTCAAGCGGCTCACCGACCGGGCCCCCGAGCCGCTGCGCGAGGAACTGCGCCACGCCCAGGAGACCACCCGGCACAGCCTGGACGAGGTGCGCCGCGTCGCCCGCAGGCTGCGGCCCGACGTGCTGGAGGACCTGGGCCTGGCCAGCGCGCTGACCGCGCTGGTCGCCCAGTTCGACACCCACACCATCCTGCGCGTGCGCCGAAGTCTGCACCCGGACCTGCCGCCCCTCGGCCCGCAGATCGAACTGGTGCTGTACCGGATCGCCCAGGAGGCCCTGACGAACGCCGCCCGCCACTCGGGCGCCACGCGTGTCGAGCTCAGCCTGACGCCCGCCAACGTTCCCGGCGACGGTGGTGTGCTGCTGCGCGTCGACGACAACGGCAGGGGGATCGACGGCGCCCCCGAAGGCGCCGGGATCCGGGGCATGCGCGAACGCGCCCTGCTGGTCGGCGGCACCCTCAACCTGCACACCCGCTCCGAGGGCGGCACTCGCCTCACCCTGTACGTGCCCACCGGCCCCACCACCGGTCAGGACCACTCCGGCAACCGAGATCCCGGCGAGGACATCCCATGACCGCCAGCCCGAATCCGCCCGCGCACTCCGCCCCGAAGACCCGCATCCTGCTGGCCGACGACCACGCCCTGGTACGCCGCGGCGTCCGGCTCATCCTCGACGGCGAACCGGACCTCCAGGTCGTCGCCGAGGCCGGGGACGGCGCCGAGGCCATCGCGCTGCTGCAGGGCACCGCCGGTCAGCGGGTCGAGGCGGACCTGGCCATCCTGGACGTGGCGATGCCGCGGATGACCGGCCTGCAGGCCGCGCGGGAACTGTCGCGCCGCCGGCCCGATCTGCGGATCCTCATCCTCACCATGCACGACAACGAGCAGTATCTGTTCGAGGCGCTCAAGGCCGGCGCCGCCGGGTACGTGCTCAAGTCCCTGGCCGACCGCGACCTGATCGCCGCCTGCCGGGCGGCGATGCGCGGCGAGCCGTTCCTGTATCCGGGGGCGATCAGCACCCTGATCCGCACCTACCTCGACCAGGCCGGCGCCGGGCAGGCGCCGGACACCGTGCTGTCCCCCCGCGAGGAGGAGATCCTCAAGCTGGTCGCCGAGGGCCACTCCTCCAAGGAGATCGCCGACACCCTGGTCATCAGCGTCAAGACCGTCGAGCGGCACCGCGCGAACATCCTGGCCAAGCTCGGCATGAAGGACCGCCTGGAACTGGTGCGCTACGCCATCCGCACCGGCCTCATCGAACCCTGACCCGCCGTCCGGGGCCGCCCGCAGGTGTCGCCCGGTTGGTGGTGTCAACCGATCGGCGCGGGCACGACCGCCACGGGGCACAGCGCCTGCTGCAGCACGGTCTGGGTGACCGGGCCCAGAAGCGTCTGCGGCGTCGACCCGATCCCGCGGTCGCCGACCACCAGCAGCGTCGCGCCGTCGGCGGCGTTGAGCAGGGCGTGCCGCGGCCTCTCGACGACGAACCTGCTCTCGACCGGCACCTTGGGGTACTCGGCCCGCCACGGGGTGACGGCCTGGTCGAACCGCACGATCGCCTCGTGCCTCAGCCTGTCGGGTTCGACGAAGGGGGCCCGGTCCGGCCCGGGCAGCGCGGCGGGGTCCCACCAGCTGCACACGGCCAGCAGGGACGCGTCGCGCAGCGCCGCCTCCGCGAAGGCGAACCCGAGGGCCGCCTCGCTGGCCGGTGAGCCGTCCACCCCGACGACGATCCGGGCGCTCTCCCAGCGGGCGGGCGGCGTGTCCGCCCCCACGACGACGACCGGACGGTCGGCGCGGGAGGCGACCTGCACCGCCGTGGACCCCACCGTGAGCCCCTCGAACCCGCCGTGGCCGCGCAGGCCGAGCACGACCAGCTCGGCGTTGCGGGACGCCTGCAGCAGCACCGCCGCGGCCCAGCCCCGCTCCAGGCACCAGCGGACCTCGACGTCCCCGCCGAAGGCGAGCGCCCTGCGCACCCCTTCGCCCGTCAGGAGGGCGTGGGCTTTGCGCACGCCCTCGTCGGCCACGATCGCGCCCGCGCCGCGCAGGATCTCCAGGGTCTCCTCGTCCGGCTGACGCAGCGGGTAGGGCCAGTGCCAGGCGTGGCAGACGGTGACGGGGAGGCCGCGGAGCCGGGCCTCCTCCACTCCCCAGCGCAACGCGACCTCGGCGGCCGGCGATCCGTCGTATCCGACCAGTACGGGGCGGCCACCGCCGTCCTCGCTCATGGGCCACCTCCCTTGCGGCGGGCTCGTCTCCAGCCTCGCCGGGCTGGATCCGCCCAGGTAGAGGCCGGGGGTCCCCGAGGCCGGGGACCTTCGGCCCCGCCCCGGGGCGCCGTGCCACGCCGGGCGGGGCCACCGCCCCGCCGCGGGTTCGGCCGGGTTCAGGACGCGCTGGGCTCGCTGGCGCCGGTCTCCAGCCAGTGCAGGGCGGTCCGGAGATCGGGCTGGTGGTAGAAGGCCTGGTCGAGGCCGGTGAGGGAGAAGACCCGCTCGACGCGGCTGGGCATGCCGACGATGACCACGGTGACGCCGCGGGCGTCGGCGCGGCGGCGGGCGCGGGCGAAGACGTTGAGGCCGCTGGAGTCGCAGAACTCCACGCCGGTCATGTCCACGATCACCGCCAGGCTGGTCATGTCGATCGCCCGGCCGAGGTGCTCGTTCAGCGCCGGGTGGGTGTGGAAGTCGATGGATCCGGCGGGCACGACCAGGGAGTAGCCGGCCTGCTCGGTGACCTCGACGGTGAGGGCGGGGTCAGTGCTCATCAGGGGTCGCCTGTTCTCGTGCCGGGGAGCGGGAGGGGGCAGGGCGGGCGGACCGGGTCTCGTCATGACCGGTGAACGTCTCATCATGACCGGCGAACAGGGTGATGAGCGCGTTGATGTGCTGGTCGCCCTCGGCCGGGTGACGGAAGGGCCGGTCCGGGTTGATCGTGTAGGTGTTGCGGCGGCCCACCCGGGCACGGGTCAGGTAGCCGGCCTCTTCCAGGTCGTTGATGATCAACTGGGTGGCGCGTTCGGTGATGCCGATGCCTCCCGCGATGTCGCGGATACGGGCCTGCGGATTGCGTGCGACATGGATCAGCACGCGGGCATGGTTGGTCAGGAAGGTCCAGCTCTTGCCGCCGAGCGCGTCGGTGGCGCCCACGTGATCACCTCTGGCCGTCAGCGGGTCTGCGGATGTTGAACGAAGCGAATTTCATGTAATGAACTGCGCCCTAAGGGTAGCCTCTGACCGCCGGGTCACGCCACCGCGGGGAACCCTGGGTGACACTGGTCTTCCATGCACGTCAGCGTCCGCGCGGCGGCCGTCCGACGCCGGCGGGACGGCCGTCCGGCGGGTAGCGGCCGGGGGACGCCGGGCCGGGACCGACGGCTCGTGCGAGCAGCATGACCAACACGCCCGTCACGAAGCCGATGACGTGCGCCAGGTAGGCGACCGATCCGGTGCCGGGGACGGTGTACCCCAGGGAGTAGAACCACTGGAGCAGGAACCACAGCCCGAGCACCGCCCAGGCGGGCAACACGAGCGGGATGAAGAACAGGAAGGGGACCAGGCTCCACACCCGGGCGCGGGGGAAGGCCACCAGGTACGCGCCCAGCACCCCGGCGATCGCTCCCGAGGCGCCGATCAGCGGCGTGGTCGACTCGGGCGCGGCCAGCGCGAAGCCGTACGCGGCGGCGTACCCGGACACCAGGTAGAGCAGCAGGTACCCCAGCCTGCCCAGACGGTCCTCGATGTTGTTGCCGAAGATCCACAGGTACAGCATGTTGCCGAGCAGGTGCAGCCAGCTTCCGTGCAGGAACATCGCGTACAGCACCGACAGGGCCGGGATCTTCGCGTACGGGGGGCGGTCCGTCGCGCAGGCCGGCCGGCCGCCGGCGGTCTCCACGACCCGGCCGGTCGCCACCCGCGGCAGCGGCCGGTTGCCGACCAGCTCCCGGGGGATCGCCGCGTAGCGGTCGTAGAAGGCCGCCTGACCGCACACGGCGCCCGGCCCCGGCTCGCCCGCCGGGGTGGCCGCGGCGCCGGGGGTCAGCAGGAAGACCACCACGTTGACCAGCACCAGCGCGGTCGTGACCAGCGGTGCCCGGCGCACGGGGTTGACGTCGTGGATCGGGATGACCACAGGCTCTTGGTGCCCGTGACACCCGCTGGTCACACCGGCGGGCGGCCGCCCCCACGGGTCGCGCGGAGGAGGTTACGGCGCGTCCCAGGTGACGGGGAACCGTTCGGGAGCCCGGGTCGCCATGCCGGCCTTCCACACGATGTCCTGCTCGGACCCGGCGAAGCGCAGGCCCGGCAGGCGCTCCAGCAGCGTGCGCAGGGCGACCTGCAGCTCCATCCGGGCCAGCGGCGCGCCGAGGCAGTGGTGCGGTCCGTGCCCGAAACCGACGTGGGGCGCCTCCTGGCGCCGCAGGTCGAGCCGGTCCGGATCGCTGTAGACGGTCTCGTCCCGGTTGGCCGAGGGCAGGGCGACCACCACGGGTTCACCCGCCCGAACGGTCACGCCGCCCAGCTCGACGTCTTCGAGCGCGTACCGGGCGCCGCCCCCGGCGAGCCCGAGGGGCACGTAGCGCATCAGCTCCTCGACCGCGCGCGGAACCAGGCCGAGGTCCGCGCGCAGCGTCGCCAGCTGCTCGGGGTGGGTGAGCAGCACGTAGACGAAGTTGGGGATCTGCGAGGCCGTCGTCTCGTGACCGGCGACGAGGATGCCCTCGGCCAGCGCCAGCATCTCGTCCTCCGACAGCCGGTCCTCCTGGTCGCGGGCCACGACGAGCGCGCTGAGCAGGTCGTCCCTCGGCTCCCGACGGCGCTCAGCGATCAGCCCGGCCATGTACTCGCGCAGCCGCGCCACGTGCTCGGCCACCTGCTCGGGCGTGAACCGGGTGGTGGACAGGAACGCGTCCGACCAGATCCGGAAGCGGGCCCGGTCCTCGACGGGGACGCCGAGCAGCTCGCAGATCACGGTGATCGGCAGCGGCAGCGCGAAGTCCTCGACCAGCTCGGCCGGGGCGCCCCTGGCGATCATCCGGTCGACCAGCTCGCCGGCGATCTGCTCGGCGCGCGGCCGCAGCAGCTCCACGCGCCGGACGGTGAAGGCCTTGGTGACCAGCCTGCGCAGCCTGCTGTGCTCGGGCGGGTCCACGCTCATGATGCTGCCGGACGGGCCCCGGTAGCCGCGGGTGCGCGGCTCGTCGCGGGACACGGCGGCGGCGCGGCTGAACCGCGGGTCGCTGAGGACGAGCTTGACGTCCTCGTAGCGGGTGGCCAGCCAGGCCGGCTCGCCGTAGGGCAGCCGCACCCTGGACAGCGGCTGGTCGCGGCGCAGTTCGGCGAACAACGGCTCCATGTCGAGCCGCTCGGGTTCGCTGAACGGGAAGGTCCTGGTCTCCGTCGTGGTCATGACGAACTCCTCACTCGCCGAAGTGAGCCCTCCCGGCAACACATGTATTCACCATACGTTTCCCTGCAATGCCTGACAATATGTCAGAGAACTGGTCATTTCTCCCCGCGTTTCGCCCCTCGTCCACGGTCGGCCGGCAGGCGGACGCCGATGGCCACGGCCACCAGGCCGATCGGCAGGAGCGCGGCGGCGGGCCTGGCGGCCGACAGCAGTGCCGCCGCGACGATCGCACCCGCCACCAGCGCGCCGATCTGGCCCAGCGCGGCGACGCGGCCGCCGGGCCGCCCGGCGGCCAGGTCGTGCAAAGCCCCGGTGAGGGCCCCGGTCATGTAGGTCGTCGCGGCGTGCAGCCTGAGCGCGACGACGCTCTGGCCGCCCATCGCGATGGACGCGAGGACCAGCAGGAACGGCCCCAGGACGGGCCCCGGGCGCCCGGCCGCCGCGAACCAGCCGGCGGCCAGGGCGGCGAGGACGGCCAGTTCGGCCACCAGCGGCCCGAGCACCGCGTCGGGCCGGCGCCGCCACAGGCGCGACCACGCGAACAGCCCGGCGGCGAACCCGGCGACGGCCTCGGTGACGGCGCCGATCCTGCCGAGGTCCGCCGTCCCGACGCCCAGTCCGGCGATGACGAGGTTGCCGGTCACGATTCCGGCGAACGCGCCGCCGAGCCCGGCGAACGCCAGCAGGTCCACCGCGCCCGCACAGGCCGCCAGCGCCGGCGCGGCCAGCGCCGCCCCTCTCGTGGTTGCGCTTGCAGCGGTTGTCGTCACGTCGCCCCCGAAGCCTCACCTGCCGGCTCGCCGCCGGCCGCGCCCAGCCCTGGTCGTCCCCGTTCCCGCGCCGTGGGCACGCGCGCCGGCGCCCCGGCCGGGCGCCCGGAGGCTCAGGAGGTCCGGACGGTGGTCGCCTGGACACACTCCGGAGTCAACTTTAGAATTCTATAGTCATCGTTCACGGCGGCAAAGGAGGAGCGGATGTCCGCAGGCGAGGTGTCCGTCGCCGACGAGGTCGCGGAGATCTACGACCAGACGTTCTGGGGCGTCGAACTGGTCGGCGGCAGCTTCCACGTCGGCTACTGGTGGGACGAGCACGACCGGACGCCGTTCCTGGAGGCGATCAACCGGAACACCGAGATCGTGACCGGCAGGCTCGACCTGCGTCCCGGACAGCACCTGCTGGACGTCGGCTGCGGCTGCGGGGTCCCGGCGATCCGCGTCGCGCACCGGGCCGACGTCCGGGTCACCGGCATCACCAACAGCCGGGCGCACCGGGACGAGGCGATACGCCGGGTCCACCAGGCCGGTCTGCGCGGGCAGGTGCGCATCGACCTGGGCGACGCCGCCGCGCTCCCCTATCCGGACGCGTCCTTCGACGCGGTGCTGTCCTTCGAGTCGCTGGTGCACGCCGACGACCGCGAGCGCTGGCTGCTGGAGATGGCGCGCGTGCTGCGTCCCGGCGGCCACCTGGTGCTGACCGACCTGGTGGTGGACGTCCCGCTGTCCGACGAGGACAGGCGGACGCTGCAGGACTTCACGCTCACCCTGCCGCACTCCGGCACCGCCATGATCGACATGGTCCGCCGCACCGGCTTCAGGCTGGAGGAGTTCGCCGACATCACCGACCGGATCAGGCCGACCTACCCCGCCTACGTCCAGCGGATGAAGGACCAGCGGCAGGCGCTGGTGGACGCCTACGGCTGCGAGAACATCGACCACTTCCTGACCGGCACGCCCCGCATCCTGGAGGTCGTGCAGGCCAGGACCGGCTACGTGATCATCGTGGCCCGCAGGCGGGAGGGCGACCTCGCGGAGCGGAGCCCGGACACCTGACCGGGCCGAGGGCCGGACGGCGCGGGCCGCGGGCGCTTCGGCCCGCGCCGTCCCCGGGGTGCCCCTCGGGCGTCCCGCGGTCTCAGGCGGGCGCGTGCCAGACGCGCGAGGACGCGACGGTCTCGCCGCGGGCGAGGTCGGCCAGGGTGATCTGGATCCGCCAGGGGTCGAGGCGCAGCACGTTGAAGTCGGAGTCGTTGGCGCCGTCCCGCCAGACCGCGTACGGGTCGAAGCCGCGCTCGCGCGCCTCGGCCGCGACCAGAGTCCAGGCATGGCGCCGGCTCGCGTCGTCCTCGGCCCAGCGGGCCCGGCAGTCGGCGAACACGGCGTCGTGCGCGGGAGTCCAGTAACCGCAGGACACGTACGGGTTGCGCGCCAGGTGAGCGGTCTTGACAGGAGACCTGGAGGTGCTGACCCACCCGACCGGCGCACCGTCGCCGGTCTCCCACGAGACGTGCAGGATGCGGGTGCGGGGGCGGCCCTTCCCATCGACGGTGGCGACGGAGCACCACCCGATCTCGGTCGTCAGGCGCAGGAAGTCGTCGTGGAGGTCGGCGAACGGGACCTCGGTGCTGAAGGTCGCGGCGCTGGCTGAGGTCATGCCGACCAGCGTAGTACGCCACCACCCACGGCAACTATATGAATATGAATCCTGAGCCTCAATTACGACGCGGTATTGCCTGAGCCTGGGCAGATAACTATGTTTTCATGTAGCAACTATCGCCGAACCTGCTCGGAGGTCGCATGCGTGTGCTGTTCGTGGCGGCCCCGGCGATCGGGCACGCCTATCCGATGGTGCCGCTCGCGTGGGCCTTCCGCGCCGCCGGGCACGACGTGGTGTTCCTCACCGGAGGCGACGGGCGGGGCGTGGCGCGGGCGGGGCTGCCCGTGCTGGACGCCCTGCCCGGCGTGACGAGCGCCGAGCTGCTCGCCGGGTTCGCCCGCGACTTCCCGGAGCTGTTCGCGCCGATCGAGGGCGAGTCCGTCGAGGCGATGGTCGCGGCGATGGACCGACGCAAGCCGTTCATCGTCGCGGCCTGGGACGCCTACGTCGACGACTACGTCGCGCTCGCCAGGCGCGCCCGCCCCGACCTGGTGGTCTACGAGCCGTTCTGCGGCGCCGGACCGCTCGCCGCGGCCCTGCTGGACGTCCCGGCCGTCGCGCACGGGCTCAGCGCGACACGGTTCGCTCCCGAGATCCTGCGGGCGGACCCGGCGGTGGAGGCGTTCCGCCGGCACGGCGTGGAGCCGCCCGACGGCATCCCGACGATCGACGTGGCGCCGCCGGGCATCGCCGAAGGTCCGCCGTCGGACCTGGCCATGCGCTACGTGCCCTACACCGGCGGCGGCACGCTCGGCGACCTGCTGCTCGTACCGCCGGAGCGCCCGCGCGTCCTGGTGACGGCCGGGTCGCTGCTGCCGGACACCGAGTGGTCCCGTCCGGTCGAGCGGGTCATCGCCGCGGCGCCCGACGTCGACGCCGAGTTCGTGGTGACGCTCGGCCACGAGCATCCTGAAGGGCCCCCGGACCTGCCGCCCAACGTGCGCACCACCGGGTGGGTGCCGTTCGCCGCGCTGCTGCGGACCTGCCGGGCGGCCATCCACCTGGGCAGCGGCGGCACCATGCTGACGTGCTGCGCGCTGGGCGTGCCGCAGCTGGCCCTGCCGCCCACCCCGGACCGGCAGATCGAGGCCGCGCTGCACCGGGCCCGTGGCACGGCGCGCGTGCTGCGCCCCGAGGAGCTGGACGCCGGCGCCATCGACGCGCTGCTGTCCGACGAGGAGCTGCGCACGACGGTGCGGCAGGTCCAGGCGGAGATGACCGCGCTGCCCTCCCCCGCGGAGATGGCGCTGCGGCTCACCGGCGTCGCGTACGCCGCCACACGATGAGGAGGTCGCATGGGGCGCAACGAACCCGTCGCCGCGCGGGTCGGGGAGTACTACGACGACATCGGCGACTTCGTCGAGCTCGTCGGCGGAAACCTGCACGTCGGCTACTGGACCGGGGAGGACGACGACACGCCGCTCCTGGGCGCGCTGCACCGGCTCACGTCGATGATGGAGGAACGGCTGGCGCTGCGGCCCGGGCACCGGCTGCTGGACGTGGGCTGCGGCGTGGCCGAGCCCGCCGTCCGGATCGCCCAGCGCAACGAGGTGACCGTGGTCGGTGTGACGGTGAGCGGGTGGCAGGTCGCCGAGGCGGAGCGCCGGATCACCGCCGCGGGGCTGCGCGGGCAGGTCTCGGTACGGCTCGCCGACGCCGCCGCGCTGCCGTTCCCCGACGGCTCGTTCGACCGGGTGCTGGCGTTCGACTCGCTGCCGAACGCCGAGGACAAGCGGCGGTGGACGGCCGAGATGTTCCGGGTGCTGCGGCCGGGCGGGCGCTGCGTCTACTCCGAGTACCCCAGGGACCCCGGGACGAGCGAGGAGGAACTGGCGGTGCTCAAGCGGTACGCCCTGTTCGACCCGCCCATCCCCGACCGGGTCACCGCGCCGGCCGAGGAGGCGGGGTTCACGGTCGTGGAGACGCTGCACTGCGGCGACCGGGTCAGGCGGTACTACGACCTGGTCCTGGACAAGCTGGCCCGCCAGCGGGACGCGCTCACCGCCCTGTACGGCCGGGAGCGGATGGAGGCGTTCGCGGCCGACCTGCGCACGTCCTACGGCATCTGCCGCAGGCGGTTGGGATACGTGATCGTCACATGTCGCAAGCCCGGGTCCTGACCCGTCCGCGCGCGGAAACGCCGGGCGGAAAGACAGTCACGTCAAAGATTCAGGAGGCAGGATGTCAGCCGATCTCCGGCGCCGGAAGCTGGAAAAGGTTTTCGCGTCCTTCGACACCGACCGGGACGGCGTGATCGACGAACTGGACATCACGGCGATGGCGCAGATCTGGTGCGACACCTACGGCGTCGCCCCGTCCTCGGCGCACTGGCGGTCCATCCACGGCCGGGCGCACGGGCTGTGGCGGGGCATCCGGGAGAACACCGACGGCGGTGACGCCGACCGCGTCAGCAGGGACGAGTGGGTGGCGGCCATGGACAGCCCGGGCTTCGCCGCCTTCGTGGAGCGGTCGGCCATCCCGTTCAGCATGGCGGTGTTCGCCGCGGCCGACGGGGACGGCGACGGCCGGATCACCGTCGAGGAGATGATGGCCGCGCAGAGCAAGTCGGGCATGAGCGCGGAGGAGACCCGCACCGTGTTCGCGTTGCTGGACACCGACGGCGACGGCCGCGTCTCCTACGACGAGTACGTGGAGGCCGCGCGGCAGTTCTACCTGAGCGACGACCCCGAGGCGCCGGGCAACCTGATAGCCGGCGACTTCTGAGCACGGGCCCGCGTA
>NZ_BAAAZG010000038.1:0-16304 GCF_039536785.1 Actinomadura miaoliensis | reverse complement strand
GCGGCCGTTCGCGGTGCCGGGGTCAGCGGGCGGAGCGGCGGTGGGCGATCATGGGGAGGGAGTCCACCGGCATGGTGATGGCCGGCCGGGGGCGCGGGGTGTGCCCGGGGACGGCGGCCAGGCGCCAGCGGGCGGCGATCGTGGCCAGCGTGATGATCATCTCGGTCCAGGCGAACTGGTCGCCGATGCACGCGTGCGGGCCGACGCCGAACGGCATGAACGCGCCGCGCGGCAGGTCGCGGACGCGTGCGGGCAGCCACCGGTCGGGGAGGAAGCTCTCGGGGTCGGGGTGGATGTCCGGGTTGTGGTTGAGCGCGTGGAAGCTGTAGAGGACGGGGCTGCCCGCGGGGATCAGGTAGCCGCCCAGCTCGGCGTCGCGCACGGTGACCTTGCTGAGGAACAGGCCCTGGGTGCGCACGCGGAGCGTCTCGGTCAGCACGCGCCGGGTGTAGGCGAGCGCGCGGACGTCGTCGTATCCGGCGGGCCGTCCGTCCAGCACCGCGTCCACCTCCCCGTGCAGGCGCTCCTCGACGCCGGGGTGGACGGACAGCTCGTGGAAGGTCCACGCCAGGGTGTTGCTGACGGTGTTGCTGCCGCCGATGAAGAACGTCATGACCTCGTCGTGCAGCTGCCGGTCGGTCATGGCGGGCGCGCCGTCGTCGTCGCGGGCCAGCATCATCATCGACAGCAGGTCGCCGCGGTCGGCGCCGTCGGCCCGGTAGTCGGCGATCACTCGCTCGATGGTGCGGCGCAGGTGCTTCTCGGCGCGGCGGTAGCGGCGGTCGGCCGGGGTCGGCAGGCGGGCCGCCGGGCCGCTGCCGCCGGTGACCCGCCGGAACAGCCCGCCGAGGACGACGGTGGTGGCGGCCATGAACCGGCGCCGGTCCAGCGGCGTGTCCGCCGCGAAGATCGCCTGCGTGACGTTGGCGAGCGCCAGGTCGTCCATCTCCCGTTCCACCGCGAGGCGCTGCCCGTCGTGCCAGGACTCGGCGGCCGCCGCGGCGAGGGCGCTCATGCCGGCGGCGTGGCGCACGATGCCGGTGTGGTGGAACGCGGGCTGGATCAGCGCGCGCTGCCTGCGGTGGAACTCGCCCTCGGAGGTGCCCAGGCCGTTGCCGAACAACCGGCGGAACCGCTCGGTGACGGGCCCGCCCCGGGCGAACACGTCCGGTTCGCGCTGCACCCGGCGGATCAGCCCGGGGTCGTTGACGACGTACACGCGGCGCCGGCCGAGCCGCAACGCGCAGACCGGTTCGCCGGTGCGTTGCAGCGACAGCAGCAGGTCTCCCGGCCGACGCTTCATCTCGAGGGCATGGCCGAGCAGCGGCCGTGCTCCCGGGGCCGTGGCGGGCGAACGAAGCATGGTGGTCATGGGGCGGTGTCCTCCCACTCGATCCGCCGGTGTCGCGTCATGGGGTCACCGGGGCGCCGGGCGCGTACGCGTCGAGGGCCTGGGCGAGGTCGTCCGGCGGGTCGGCGGGGACCAGCCCGCCGCCGGTGCGGGTCATGCACGCGATGGTCTGCCGTCCGCGTGCCACGAGGCGGGCGGCGCCCCGGCCCGTGAGGTAGTAGTCGAAGTCCATGGTGATCCGGCCGCCCCGGCGCTCGCGGAGGCTCATCCGGACCGAGACGGTGTCGAAGGCGTGCAGTTCGGCGTAGTAGTCGCAGGAGCAGGACACGGTCACCAGGGCGAGGTCGCCGTCGAGCCGGGCCAGCACGCCGGGCGCGTGCTCGGCGAGGAACAGCTCCCGGCATCGGCCCTGCCAGGCCAGGTGGCTGGCGAAGTAGACGTTTCCGGCGACGTTGGTGTCGGCGAACGTCACCACGTGGGTGACCTCGAAGTACCGTCTCACCGTTCCTCCCGGGCCAGGACGGCGAGGGCGATCGGGCGGGGCAGGCCCTCGACGGACACGACGGCGGAGATCACGCTGCCGGTGCCGGCGCGCAGCCGCACCCAGCCGTGCTCGTACACGCCGTCGACGGTGAGCGGCCCGCCGGGGTCGCGACCGTCCTTGGCCAGGCATTCCCGCACCGTCCACAGGCGGGTCAGGACGCGGGTCTCGGGTTCGCCGGTCATGCCGCGCAGGTGGGCGGCCTGGTCGGGCCAGGGGGCGAGGCCGCGCAGCCGGTCGAGGTCGTCGGCGTCGGCCTCCCATGCGCAGTCGCAGGCGGTGGGCGCGGCCCCGGAGACGGTCAGCAGGACGTCGCCGAGGCGGCTGCGGCAGGGCCCGTCGGCGTGGCGGGCGGACGGGCCGCGCCCGGTGGCCCCGTCGGGGCCGTCGCTCAGGGCCATCGTCAGGCGCACGTGGGCGTCCGGGAGCAACGCGTCGAGGTTGCGTTGCAGGTACGGCTCCAGCAGGACGCGGCCGAGCCGGTGCGGACCCGGTTGCGGACCCACGTCGCGCAGCCGCAGCCCCGTCCAGCTGACGACGGGACGGCCGTCGCCGTCGCGCAGCACCACGTCGTAGGTGTACTCGGCGCCGGTGTGGGAGCGCTCGGACGCGGTCAGGAGCAGGTCGCCTGGGGCTGGGGCGTCGTGGTGGACGGTGAAGGCGTCGCAGCCGACGGGAAGCAGCCGCCGGTGCGGCACGCACGCCTGGAGGACGTGGATGGAGGCGTCGTTGCGGAACGGGTCGCCGAGCCGGACGTCCGCGGGCTGCGCCGGCCCGAACGGCGACCCGGCCGGGCCGGCGCCGGTGAGGATCGCGGTGCAGCCCTTGTCGGACAGCCGTTCGTAGCGTCGCAGCCGCTGGTAACGCGGCCCGTGGAAGAACAGCGGCCCGTACAGGGCCCGCCCGTCGTGAGGCGGGACGGGTGCGCGGCCGGGTGCCTCGTCGGGCAGGCCGGGCGGTTCGGCGGCGGGCGCGACCACCCCGGTGAAGTGGTCGACGGCGAAGTCGGTCTCGTCGCTGCGCAGCGCGACGCGGACGGTGCCGTCGTCGTGGACGAGCGCGCACACCCGGACGGTGCGCGCGCCGCCGTCGTCCGGCACGGTGACGGGCCGGTCGAAGCGTCCGTCGCGGACGGCGACGCCGGTGCCGGCGCCGCGCGGGGGGCCGGTGAGCACGGCGGCTGCCTGCGCCATGGCCTCCAGGGCGCACACGGCGGGCAGCACGGCCGTGCCGTCGAGCCGGTGGTCGGCCAGGTAGGGGTCGTCGTCCAGGCTCAGTTCGGCCTCGGCGACCAGCTCGACGCCCGGTGTGCAGGCAAGGACGCGACGCAGGAAGCGGTGCTCCCCCACCGGGGCGCGCCCCGCGTCCAACTGCGGCAGGCGGCCGGTCGCCAGCACGGTGGACGACTCGGGCGCCCCCTCGACGAGCCGGGTGAGCAGCCGTACGCCGCTTTCGGCGGGCAGCGGCGTGACTCCGCCGCGGATCAGGCCGTCGAGCACGTCCAGCCGCTCCCCCATGCCCGCGCCGGACCACACCGTCCAGTCGACGTTGCAGACCCTGCAGCCGGGAAGCCGGACCGCGGTCACCCGCGCCAGTTCCCGCATGCGGCCGTTGGCCAGCGCGTAGTGCGCCTCCCCGGCCAGGCCGAACCGCCCGATGACGGATCCGAACGTGATGAGCAGGCGCAACGCGGACGTGTCGAGTTCGTCGAGCAGCATGCGCAGGCCGCGTTCCTTGGGCGCGCTGTGACCGGCGAACGCGGCGTCGTCCAGGTCGGTGAACCGCGCGGGGCGGTTGACGCCGCCGGCGTGCAGCAGCCCGGTGACCGTGCCCAGCCGGGTCGTGATCTCCTTGACGGCGGTGCGGAGCGCGGCCTCGTCGGTGACGTCCGCCGCCGCGTAGTGGAACGTCGTCCCGGCCGCGCGCAGCCGGGCGAGGCCGGCGCGCAGCTCGTCGTCGGTGCCGGGGTCGGCCCGTCCGAGCAGCCCGAGGCGCACGCCGTAGGACGCGGCCAGGTGGGCGGCGCTCTCGAGCCCGATGCCCTTGCCGCCGCCGGTCACCAGCAGCACGTCACGCGCGTCGAGCGCGATGCCGGCGGCTGCGGGGCGCATCGGGCGTGGCGTGAGGACGCAGGGGCGGTCGTCACCGTCCACGACGAGTTCCGCGTGGCCGCGCCAGGGCACGGCCAGGACGTCGGCGATCGCGCCGGCGGCGCCGTCGCCCGCCAGGACGCGGATCCAACGGATGTCGAGGCGCGGGTGTTCGCAGGCCAGCGCGCCGACGAAGCCGGACGCGGTGTCGCCTCGGTCCACGACGGTCAGGGGCGTCCCCGACCGTACGGCCAGCCGCGCCGCGTCCAGCAGGGCCGCCACCGCCGCGTCGCCGGGGTCCTCGGGCAGGAACGCGGCGATGGCGGCGGCGGCGTCGCCGTCCGTGTCGAGAAGGGGTTCGACGGCATGGCGCAGCGGCCCGTCGCCGAAGACCCGCCAGGCGTGGCGGCGCCGTTCGCGCGGCGGCTCGATCGGGTGCGGCTCCTCGACGAGCAGGCGGTGCCATTCGGCGACGCCCGCCGGGACGCCCCCGGACGCGGGTTCGGCGCCGAGGGCGGGCGGGAGCGCGGCGATCACTTCGATGAGTCCGCCGACGGTGGAGTCGGCCAGCGACGGAGGCGCGGCGGGGACGGCGCGACCGCAGCGCTCGGCCGCCCGTGCGGCCAGTTGCGCGACGCGCAGCGAGTTCAGGTGCAGGTCGCCGAGCAGGGTGTCGGCGTCGCCGATGGTGTCGGCGGGCAACTCCAGAGCGTCGGCGACCAGGGCCCGCACCGTCGACGCCACGCCGTCGTCCGGCACCGCTTCGGCGGCGGCCGGGGTCGTCGGGGTCGGGGGGGCCAACGGTTGGCGGGGGGCACCGCCGCGTTCGCACGGGCTGCCGAGGAACTCCGGTTCGCGCCACAGATCGAAGGGGCGGTGGAAGCGTTCGGCGAACAGCGCGCCGGGAAGGTCGCTGACGGCGCCCGCGGCGAACAGCGCGGCGACCGCCCGGCACAGCGGCCCGGCGGACTCGGCGCCGGTGTCCAGGGCGACCACCGGCAGGCCGCCGATCTCGGCGGCGAGCCCGGCCAGCGCGTGTCCCGGGCCGCACTCGACCAGCAGGTCGCACTCGGCGGCCAGCCCTTCCACGGCCGCGCGGAGGCGGACCGGTTCGGTGACCTGGCGGGCCAGCACCTCGCGCAGGTCGTCGGCGGCGGTGAGGACGTCGCCGGTGACCGTGGAGTGGACGCGGTGCCGAGGCGCCGCGATCGGTGTGCGGGCCAGGTGACGGGTCAGCTCCGGCACCGCCGCCGCGACCGCGGCGGTGTGGAAGGCGTGGCTGACCGGCAGCCGCCGCGCGGCGATCCCGGCCGCGCGGGCGAGTTCCAGCACGCGGGTCAGCTCGGGCAGCGCACCCGCGACGACCTGCGCGGGACCGTTGTCGGCGGCCACGCACAGCCCCGTGCCCTCGATCAGCCCGGCGACCGCGTCCGGTGGCGCGCCGATCGCGGCCATTCCGGTGCCGGGCGTGCCGTGCTCGGCCATCAGGCGGCCGCGCACGCGCACCAGCTCGCGCGCGTCCGGCTCGGCCAGCGCCCCGGCCCAGCACAGCGCGGTGATCTCGCCGAGGCTGTGCCCGGCCGCCGCCGCGGCCTCCACGCCCAGGCGGGCCAGCCAGCGCAGCCCGGCGACGGACGCGCCGAACACGGCGGGCTGCGCGACGGCGGTGTCCACGGCGTCGGCCGCGGCGTCGCCGAACTCGTCCGCCGCGTCGGGGAACACGGTGCCGAACGCACCGGCGCTCGCCCGGACGGGCGCGCCCTGCCCGGGGAACAGCAGGCCGACCCTGGAGGGGGCGCCGTGGCCGAGGAACACGCCGCGCTGCTCGGCCCAGCCGCCGTCGAGCGCCCCGTGCGGGGGCTCGTCCAGCAGGCGTCGGGCGCGTTCGGCGCGGCGGGCCAGCTGCTCGGGGTCGCGGGCGACGATGGCGGCGCGCCAGGGCGCGTCGGCGCGGGACGACGCGGCCAGGGAGGCCGCCAGGTCGGTGTGCTCGGCGCGGGACATGGTGGCGGCGCGCACGACGGTGCGTTCCAGGGCCGCCGCCAGCGCGTCGCGGGTGTCGGCGGCGTAGGCGAACACCTCGGCGTCCAGCCCGGGACGGGCGACACGGCGTTCCACCGGTGTCAGGCGGCGGGCGCGACGCGGCGCGGCGCCTTCGAGGACGACGTGGGTGTTGACGCCGCCGAAGCCCATGGCGCTGACGGCGGCGCGCAGCGGGGCGTCCGGCCATGGCGCGGCTTCGGACGTGACCTGGACCGGTGTCCGCGGGTCGCGCAGCAGCTCGTGCGGCTCCCGGCAGCCGGTCGTCGGCGGGATCACCTGGCGGCGCAGCGCCATCGCGGCCTTGATGAGCCCCGCGGCACCCGCCGCCGCCTTGGTGTGCCCGATGTTCGCCTTGATCGACCCGAGCGCGGCGGGTGCGCGGCGGCGCGCTCCCGCGTGGACCTCGATGAGCGCGCCGAGTTCGGCCCGGTCGCCGACCTCCGTGCCGGTGCCGTGCCCCTCGAACAGCGCGACGGTGTCGGGGCCGAAGCCCGCCCGGTCGTAGGCCCGCCGCATGGCCAGCAGTTGCCCGTCGCGTTCGGGCCGGGTCAGCCCGCCGCGTCCGTCGGACGACACGCCCCAGCCGCGGATCAGCGTCAGCGGCGTGAGCCCGGCGTCGCGGGCGTCGGCGGCCCGCATCAGCGCGACCATGCCGCACCCCTCGCCCGGGAGGAACCCGGTGGGACTGGCGTCGTAGACGCGCATGGCCGAGGTCGCCAGCGCTCCCGTCCGGGCGAAGCCGACCAGCTCGAACGGGTCCAGACTGAGATCCACGCCGCCCGCGAGGACGAAGTCGAGGTCGCCCGCCGTCAGGGCCGTGCACGCCGAGGTGACCGCCAGCAGCGACGAGGCGCACGCGGCGTCCACCGTGAAACCGCCGCCGCGCAGGCCGAAGTGGTTGCACACGCGGCCCGCGATGGCGTTCGCCAGGCCGCCGACCAGGCTTTCGTCGGTGGGCTCGGCGAACGGCTCCTTGTAGCGGCGCTCGGCCCGGCACAGCGCCGCGTCCAGGTCCGGCCCGGTCACACCGAGCGAGGTCAGCGTCTCCCCCAGCACGCGGCGCACGTAGGGCCAGCGCAGCCGCATGACCGCGGCGCGGCTGAACTCGCCGCCCATGCTGTTGCCCAGGATCACGCCCGCGCGGTCGGCGTCCAGGCCGCGGGCCTCGGGGAAACCGGCGGCGGCCAGCGTCCGCGCGGCCACGTCGAGGGCGAGCCACTGCGTCGGGTCGGTGACCGCGAACGTGGCGCCGGGAACCCGGTGCCGGGCCCGGTCGAACGACCAGCCGTCCAGCACGGCCGCGCGGCGCACGTAGGTGAGGTCGGGGGCCTCGCGGTCGCCGCGGCCGTGGTCGGCCAGGTCGAGCCGGGTGCGCGGCAGCGGCCGGAAGGCCCTGCGTCTGGAGAGCGCCAGTTCCCACAGCCCGTCGGGGCTCGGTGCGTCGGGGTAGCGGCAGCCCGCGCCCACGACGGCGATCGCGTCGCTCGTACCGCTCACAGCTCACCGTGCCTTTCGGACGCGGCGGCCGGGCGCGGGGCCGGGACGCGGGCGGGCATGGGGAGGGGGGCGCGGTCGCCCGCCCGCCACCGCCGCACCGCCGGCCGCGCCGCCAGCCACAGGCCGCGCAGGCCGCACACGATGACCAGGGCGAAGAACAGCCCGTACACGACGTGGAACCAGACGAGCAGCCCGTACGCCGCCGCGGTGGCCGCGCCGAACGCGACCTGGTCGCGCGGCCGCACCGGGGTGGTGCCCGGGTCGGTGATCATGTAGTTGGTGAACAGCACGAACGCCACGCCGGTCATCACCAGCAGGGCGCTGGCGGTCGCGGTGCCCTCGACGGCGGTGCGGACCACGGCCTGCGCCGCGAACCCGCCCACCCAGGCCAGGATCAGCGGCATCCTGCCGGTCAGCATGGCGTTCAGCGCGGTGCCGGAGGCCAGGATCAGCGCGGGCACCACCCAGTCGAGCGGGCCGCCGATCCACTCGGTGAACTGGTAGGGCGGCGCGATGCCGACCCAAGGGAACAGCACCAGCACGGCGGCGATGCCCAGGTTGGAGGGGTTGAACACGTGCCGCGTCCGTCCGTCGACGCGGACCCGCAGCAGGTATTTGGACGTGATCGCGACGGTCACGGCCAGCGCCACCGGGCCCAGGCGGCTGTTGGCGTACAGCAGCATCGCGCAGGCCAGCCCGGTGATGTGCGCGGGCAGCAGGAAGTCGGCCACGGCGCGGACGCCGCCGCCGTACTTGACCGGACGCCGGTGGGCCCATGCCTCCACCGTCTCCAGGCCGAGCTCCAGCGCGTAGGCCACGGCCAGGGCCGTCAGGGGGGTCGCGTACGCCTGCTCGAAGCCGAGCACGGTGTGGCCGAGAACGGTGAACACCGAGATGGACACCGCGAACCGGCGCAGCGCCATGATCCGCGGGTCCCTGGTGGGAGTGGGGGTCACGATGCCTTCTCTCGGATCGAACCGTCGGAGGCGAGCACCAGGTCGTGCCAGCCGGGCGCCAGGCGGATCCGCCCGGTGCGCAGGACGCCGCAGGCGTCCCGCCAGCTCACGGTGACCGGCGCGGCGGCCGTGCGGGCGGTGGTGCCGGCGGGCAGCCCGAACAGCAGGTCGGGAGAGGACACGCCCGCGTGCCCGTTGGCGGGGTACGCCTGCCGGACCCGCACGCCCCGGCCGCCGGCGTCCACTCGGGCCGCCGCGCCGATGGCGGGTGTCAGCGCCACGCCGGCGGAACCCCGGGAGGCGTCCTGGCAGGTGCCCGCGGGACGCAGCAGCCGCAGCCCCAGGTAGGGCGGCCGGGCGGCGCGGGTGTTGCGGTAGAACTGGGACTGCCGCCACTGGTTGGCGACCGCGAAGTCCAGCCGTCCGTCGCGGTCGACGTCGGCGAGCGCCAGCCCCCGGGACACTCCGGGGTCGGCGACGCCGAGCCGCCGGGCCAGGTCGTGGAAGCGGCCGTCCGCGCCGCGTACGAAGAACGGGTTGGGGTCGTCGCCGGAGACGTCGTCGCGGCCCGGCGCGAAACGCGGCCACGCGCCGGGGCGGGCCAGCAGGTCGTCGTTGGTCATCGCCAGCTCCTGCAGTTCCGGCCAGCGGTTGACCCGGCCCCGGACGAATCCGGTGGCCTGGAGGATCTGGTCGGTGCCGGTGCCGGCGAAGTCGCCGGTCTTGACGTCCCAGCCCCAGCCGGAGCGCGACAGCCCCAGCGACTCGCTGTGGTCGTCGTAGTGGGCGGTGCCGCCGCGCAGCACGTCCCGTCTGGTGCTCAGCCAGGCGAAGTTGCTCTCCAGCAGCCCGTACTGCTCGGTGATGTTGCTGACCACCATGTCGGGCACGCCGTCGGTGTTGAGGTCGGTGAACGCGACGCCCATGCCCTTGAACGAGTCCTTGCCCAGCACTTTCGACTTGGGGGTGGTCAGGTGCCGGGTGCCCTCGACGAGCCGCAGCCGCACCCGTCCGGGCTCGGACTGGTTGCGCAGCAGCCGGTCGGGGCCGAAGTCGTTGGCGAAGTACAGTTCGGGGCGGCCGTCACCGTCGAGGTCCTGCGCGCCCGTGGCCAGCGTCCAGCCCTTGGCGACCCGGTCGGGGAACGGCTGGGGCACGGCGCCGAACGAGGCGTCGGGCTGCTCGCCGCCGGCGCCGGAGCGCCACAGCAGGATGCGGTTGACGCCCCCGTTGTAGGCCGCCGACATGGAGCGCTGCATGACCAGCTCGCTCTGGCGGGCCGCGGTGTCCAGCACCCGCGCGCGGTCCGGGAAGTAGTTGCCGACCACGATGTCGGTGTGGCCGTCGCCGTCAACGTCGGCGAGCGTCACCGCGTTGGTGTTCCACACCTGGTACGGCGTGACCAGCTCACGCGGCGCGAACGCCCTGGCCGTGCCCAGGGGCGCGGGCGTGCGCAGGAACAGCACCGGTGACCGGCCCCAGTAGTGGACCATCACGTCGGGGCGTCCGTCCTCGTTGTAGTCGCCGGGCGTGCAGCCCATCGGCGCCATCGTCGCGTCGTAGGGCAGCGCGCCGGCGGGTGTCAGGAGCGTCGCGGGGAAGCGGGCGCCGGTGTGGGGGACGGGGGCCAGGGTCACCGAGTCGTCCCGGGGGTCGACGACGCAGAACTCGTCGGGGCGGCCGTTGCCGTCGACGTCGGCCAGCGCGACGGCCGCCCCGACCGAGGAGATCCAATGGCGGATGTGCCGGTACGCCGGTGCGACCGCGCGGACCTCCCGGGGCACGACCGCGTCGTTCAGGGGGACCCGTTCGAAGGCGAACCCGGCGGCCAGCCGCCGCAACTCCGCCTGCGAGGCGTCCGGGAGGGTGGCCACCTGCCAGGCCACCAGCAGCAGGATCACCGAGCAGATCTGCACCAGGCGGGCGCGCGACCGGGCGATCACGCCGCGCCGCCCTGGGCCCGCCAGGCGCCGCGGATCTCGGCACGCCACCGCTCGTAGCGCCCGGCCGGGTCGTCGCCGTCGCCCACCGTCCGCAGGGCGTCGTCGGTCCAGCCCGCGGCGACCGGGGCAGCCACCCCGCACAGCGCTTGGATCGCCGCCCGCGACGGCTCGGGCACCTCGCCGGAGAGCACGTGCGCCTTGGCGGCGAACGCGGCGCCCTGGGCGAGGTGGTCGCGGTATCCGGCGGCCGCGCCGGTCAGTTGCGGCAGCCGCGGTGCGGGCAGCGCGCCGGTGTAGGCGGCGGCGAGGCCCACGCCGGCCCACAGGTCGGCACGGCGCCGTTCGGGGAACGCGGCGATGACGCCCGCGATCCGCTGCGGGTCGGCGCCCGCGTGGAACCACAGCGCGCGTCCGGCGCCCTGGTCGCGCACCGGGGCCGCCGGGCCGCGCGCCGCCCGTTCGACCCGCTGCCGCCCGAAGACGTCCCCGGGCCGGAAGTACGCCTGGTGGAAGCCCCATCCGTCCCAGGCGAGACGGCGCAGCAGCCCGTCCCCGAAGCGCACCGTGCGCCAGGGCGGCATGTGGAGGCGCGCGAACGCCCAGCCCGCCCCGACGTGGAGGAGGTGGGTGTAGCGCCGTCCGGGACCGTCGGCCAGGCCGGCGAGCCTGCGGCCACGGGACAGGGTGAGCAGGTCGAGCAGCGTGCGGCTCATCGCCGCGCCCTCGTAGGCGAAGCCGCGGAACTCGTGCGGGACGTACGACAGGTCGAGCTGCCCGCGCGGAACCGCGAGCGCTGCGTTGTAGCCCGACGCGAAGGCCCGCACCGCCGAATCGAGCCGGTCGCGCACCTCGGGATCGGCGGCGAATTCCCCGCCCCTGGGCCGCAGCCTTTTCGCGTTCAGCATGAACGGCCGCAGATGCCGGGAAATAACGGGCGTTTTCTGCGCATTCTGCGTGGTGACCATTGCCACCCCTCTCGCGGGCACCGCCCGCGACGTGGTCGGCTACAAGAAGGTAAAGCGCAATTTATTATGATCACCACGGGGGTGGCCATGTCCGGACGGGTAAGCAATGCCGACCCGGCGTCAGAGCAGGACTGGCCCGTTCGTCACCATTTCCGCCGCCGGGTAAAAGCTGGTCAAACTCCGTGACACGGGGCGGGGTCAGGCGTCTCCGGACAGCAGCAGTCCCTGCATCGCGTACGGCGCGGCCTCCATCTGGAAGTCCAGCGTGGGGTGGTGCCGCCGCACCGCCCCCTCGGCCGCCAGCAGGCACAGCATCGGGAAGACGAACTCCGGCTCGGCGAACAGCCGGTACCGGCGCTGCAGGTCGAACAGCTCCAGGCAGAACGCGGGCAGGTCGAACTCCGCCGCCGTCCTGCCCTCGGCACGCTCGACCAGGTCGGCGACCCGGCGGCGGAACGCGCCCAGGTCGGCGCCGGGCTCGACGCGCCGCACGCTGGCCAGCAGCGCCCGCGCGCACAGCTCGCCGTCGCCCCGGATCATGCCGCCGAAGAACTCGGTGAACCGGCGGCGCGCGGACGCGCTGAGCGCCACGACGAACCCGGCGTCCAGGAGCACCACGCCGCCTCCGCGCACGAGGTACACGTTGCCCTGGTGCAGGTCGGCGTGGACGCGGCCGGTCACGAACAGCATCCGGTAGACCGCGCGGACGAGGCGCGTCACCGCCTCCCGGCGTTCGCCGCGGGTCAGCGAGCACTCCGCGCCGCGGTCGAGGCCCTCGACGAACTCCATGGTGATGACGCCGTCACCGCACAGTTCGGGGACCACGTCCGGCACGACCACGCCGGGGACGTCGGCCAGGTCCGCGCGCAGCCGCCGCAGGTTGGCCGCCTCCGCCGCGAAGTCGAGCTGCCCGGTCAGCGCCTGCGCGACCCGGGCGGCGATCTCGGCGAGCGGGACGCGCCGCAGGAACGGCAGCCGTCCGGCCGCCGCGGCGGCGCCGCGCAGCAGCGCCATGTCGGCCGCGAGCGCGTCGCCGACACCGGGACGCCGCACCTTGACCGCGACCGCGCGTCCGCCCACCCGCGCCCGGTAGACGCAGGCGATCGATCCGCTCGCCACCGGCGGCGCCGCGCACGCCGCGGCCAGCTCCGGCGGCGCGCCCGGCAGCGCCGCGCGGACCGCGCGGACCGCCTGCCGCGCGGTCATCGGCGCCACGTCGTCCTGCAGCCGTCCGAGGGCGTCGGCGACGGTCTCCCCCACCAGGTCCGGTCGTGCCCCCAGGAACTGCCCCGCCTTCAAGAAGGCGCCGCCGAGCCGCTCCAGCACCCTCGCGAGTTCCTCGGCCCCGCGCCGGTCACGTCTTCCCCGCCGCGTCAGCGCCGTGCGCACGGCGGCGGGCACCGCCAGTGCCACCACGCGCACCGCCCGCCCGGCGCACCGCGCGCCGACCTTCACGCCTCCGCGCACGGATCAGCCGTCCTGGCCGGTGAGAGCGCGTTCGAGGTGGTCGCGCAGGTGCGCCGGGTCGTGGTCGAAGGCGTCCTCGGGCACCGTGACCGGATCGCCCGCCCGGTGGAACTCGGTGGTGCGGCCTGACGGCGGCAGCGACACGCGGACGCGCCGGGGCAGGCCGCCGCTGTCGGGACGGCCCGGTTCGGCGATCTCCCAGCGGCGGACCGGCTCGCGGCGGCGTTCCACGCTGCGGGCCACCACCAGGCCGGTGCGCGGGTCGGTCGCCTCGGTCACCGTCAGGCCGGGCGTGCTCGCCGGACCGAGGTAGCAGCACGCCCGCGCGTCCGGCCAGGCGCTCCAGGACATGTCGGTGTCCCGGTCCTCCGGGGCGGCGCCCAGCCGGGGGTAGCGCCAGGCCATCAGGTCCAGATAGCCGATCTCCGTCAGCGGCAGGCATCCCAGGACCTGCCGTTCGACGACCCGCACGGAACGCGGCATCGTCGGGACGAAGGTCCGCACGTCGCACACGCGGCGCGCCGGGTCCTCGCTGATGCGCACCCAGGTGCCCGCGAGGGTCACGGGGGCCAGCACGAACAGGGCCGTCTCGGCGGACCCGCCGCGCAGCCGGCGCGCGATCAGGTAGCGCATGGGGCGCCGTCCGATCGAGGCGCGCACGGCGAACCCGAACGAGGTCAGCGGACCGGCGTCGAGGTTCGGCCGGTCGCCGAGCCCGTGGCCCGCGCGTGGCGGCGCGGTCGCGGCCTCGCCCGTGGCGGTGGCCGTCGTGGCGGTTCGTGTCTCGCCGGCTCGTGCCTCATCGGCGCCCATGCTCACCCCGTCCCGTCGATGGCGGCAGTTCACAGAAAGTGAAGGCGCGATACGGGAACGTAGTCAATACGGGGACCGCCCGCAGTGCGGCGACGGGTAAAAAATGAGGCGGACGCGTCAGCCGACGAGCCCGAGCAGGCGCGAGCAGCGCAGGACGGCCTCGCCGTCGCCCTCCATCACCAGCCGCTTGGTCAGCGTCGCCTCCAGCGGGCTCAGCCTGCCGGCGCCGATCTCCACGAACGTCACCGCGTCGGTGTGGACGGTCAGCGCGGGCTCCCCGTCGGCCTTGCCGTGGGCAACCGAAACCCGGCCGTCCCGCACCGTCACGTGGAAGACCTCGCCGTCGACGCGGAACTCGTACTGCTCGTCGACCTCGGCGGCCGAGGGGTCCACCATCGCCTCGACGGCGAGCATGGTCCAGCGCGGCCGCACGGCGTCCTCGGCCGCCGGCGTCGACAGCACGCCGAGCCCCCAGCGCGCCAGGGCGAGCACCGCCTCGCGCAGGCCCTCGCCCTGCTCGGTCAGCTCGTACAGCCGGATCTTGGCGCCCTCCTGGCGGCGCTGCCGCACCAGCCCGGTCTCGGTGAGGAACTTCAGCCGGTCGGCCAGCAGGTTGGTGCCGATGCCCGGCAGGTTGGCCAGCAGCTCGTTGTAGCGGCACGGGCCGGTGAGCAGCTCACGGATGATCAGCAGCGTCCAGCGCTCGCCGACGATGTCGAGCGTCCCGGCGAGCCCGCAGTACTGTCCGTAATTGCGGCGCTGTTGCTTCACGGCTCGTTCCTCCCCGCTTCCACTTGACAAGTGTATTCCTTTGCGGGTCGATCCGGCCCGCCGCGACGGTGCTGACGCGGCAAATCCGCTTACGATTCGTATAGTTCCCCGGATCTGGTGGAGGTGGCCTTGGCGGCACCGTTCGACGCCCTCCCGCTGCCCGACCTCGCCGACGCGGCTCTCGGCAGGGCCGCCGGGCTGGGCGCACGGCACGCCGCGGTCCTGGTGACACGGGTGCGGACCGGCACGGACCTGCTCTACGACGGACGCCCCGCCGGCGGACACGACGCGACGGACACCGCCCTCGGTGTCCGGGTGATCCGCGACGGCGTTCGGGGGTTCGCCTCCACCGACGACATCGGCACGTCGGCGGCGGCGGACGCCGCCGCGCGGGCGGTGTCCCGGGCGCGCGCCTGCCGGGCGATCACGGCGGTGCCGTCCGACCCGGTGGACGAACCGGTGCATCGCGACACTGGCTGGTCGTCGCCGTGCCGCGTCGACCCGTTCGGCGTCCCGCGCGCCGAACGGGCGCGGCGGCTGGCCGACTGGAGCCGCCGGCTGCTCGCCCACCGGCCCGTGACGCACGTGCACGCCAAGCTCGTGGCGGTCCGGGAGGAGAAGTTCTACGCCGACCTGGCGGGCACGGTGACCGTGCAGCGGCGGGTCCGGATCCATCCCCAGGTGACGGCCCTGGGCGTCGGCCCGGGGACGGCGGCCTCGCTGCGCACGGCCGGGCCGCCGACCGCGCGGGGCCTGGAGTACCTCGACGGCGACGGCTGGGACTGGGACGCCGAGCTGGCCGCGCTGCCCGGCCACCTGGCCGGCAAGCTGCGGGCGCCCGCGGTCGAGCCCGGCGAGCGCACCTTGGTGATCGACCCGTCCAACCTGTGGCTGACCGTCCACGAGTCGGTGGGACACGCCACCGAGCTGGACCGGGCCCTCGGTCACGAGGCCGGGTACGCGGGCACCACCTTCGCCGATCCCGCCGCACGCGGGGTGCTGCGGTACGGGGCGAAGCCGATGAACGTCACGGCCGACCGGACGGCCGAGCACGGCCTGGCGACGGTGGGCTACGACGACGAGGGGGTGGCCGCGCAGGCGTGGGACCTGGTCCGCGACGGCGTGCTCACCGGCTTCCAGCTGGACCGGAGCACCGCGCGCCTGGCCGGGGCCGAGCGCTCCAACGGCTGCGCGTACGCCGAGTCGGCGCGGCATGTCCCGCTGCCGCGCATGCCGAACGTGTCGCTGTGCCCCGCGCCGGACGGGCCGTCCACCGAGGAGCTGATCTCCGACGTCACCGACGGGCTCTACCTCGTCGGCTCGGGCGGCTGGTCGATCGACACCGAGCGCCGCACCTTCCAGTTCACCGCCCAGCGCTGCCACCGGATCCGCCGCGGGCGCCTGGCCGGGCAGGTCCGCGACGTCGCCTACCAGGCCGACACGCTGGCGTTCTGGAACTCCCTGTGCGCGGTGGGCGGCCCCGTCGACTACCGCCTGTTCGGCGCCGACCTGTGCGGCAAGGGCCAGCCGGTGCAGGTGGCCGCGGCGAGTCACGGCTGTCCCCCGGCCGTCTTCCACCGGGTCCGGGTCGTCAACGCCGCCCGTGAGGCCGGTCTGTGAGCGAGTGCCCGAAGGAGGCGGCGCGGTGAGGCGAGCACAGGACGTGGCGGAACGGGCGCTGGCGGCGTGCGGCGCCGACGAGTGCGCGGTGATCGTCGACGAGTCGGACGGCTCCTTTCTGCGGTGGGCCGGGAACTCCATGACCGCCAACGGGACGGGACGCGAGCGCCGCGTGACCGTCGTCGCCATCGTCGGCGGCAAGGCGGGACGGGCCGTCGGCACCGTGTCGTGCGGCGGCCCGGCGGCC
>NZ_BAAAZG010000037.1:44345-70850 GCF_039536785.1 Actinomadura miaoliensis | reverse complement strand
GCCTGCTCCCGCTCCGGCGCGGGCAGAGTCACTCGACTGTGACTGATCTGGACCACGAACAGGCTCTAGTCCTGACGTGTCCGGGGCAGTACTGGTGCCACCGCGGTGGCTGCCCCGACTCCGATTTCTTGGAAGCGTTCGCACTGCTCACGCCGATCGTCACCGCCGGGAATGCGGCCGACCTCGCCGACGGGGGCGGCGATTGGGCTGAGGAGACCTACCAACAGCTGTACGGTGCCAGCGGCGTGGACGAATGCTCAGAAGAAGTCCTGGACCATCTGGAGGTGATGCTGTCGGGTTCCGGATGGGTCGAGTTGGAGCGAGCGACGTGGGAAGGCGGATTGGAGGAGTTGCTGCTGCGCCGAGAGGAGCACTGCCTGACTGCCTCCTACGATCCGGTCACCCGCCAAGTCCGCCTGGTCGACGGCAAGCCCGAGCTCGAAGTCATGCTCCAATTGTTCGCCGACGATGGCGTGCTGTCCGGCGGCGACGGCCAGGAAACCGTTGACACCGGTGAGGCCGCGGTAGAGCGGTGGGGTGCGGAGATCCTGACCGCGGCGGAGGATTTGCTGCGCGGGCGCATCAAAGAACTGCCGCACTTGGCCGTCCCCGTCCAAGGCGCCCTGCTTGGACTGCACCCACTAGCGGACGGAACCCTCCGCGCCCCAGAATCGACGGCCCTCGCAAAAGCCCAGCTCACCGTCCTGCTGCGAACTGCCGGCGTGCTCAGCGACGGGGATTGATCGGGCGTCACCCGGTCTGCAGGCGGGGGCCGGCTGGTCAGGTTCATTGTCGCGGCGCCGTGTCTTTGCCGGAAGAACGGGCCAAGCCGCACCTCGCAGCAAGTTCGTCTGCCTACATGCTGGCGGACACAGGCCGGGTCGGCGACGTCCACTTGATCGCAGGTGGATGATCAGCAATGAATGCGTTGCTGCGCTCCCGTGGCTGTGTGATGACGGCAGGAGCGATACGGCGAGGGACCGGCAAGACGAACGGGAGATCCCGGACCGTGGCGTCCCATCGGCGCCACGGTCCGGGAATCGCCCGAGAGTCATCCCTGGGGAAGTGCGGTGGCGTGGGGCTGGGCGGCGCGTCGGCGGAGGGGCACCAGGTGACCGCGCCGGCGGGCCAGCCACAGGAACACGATCGTCAGCAGCAGGCCGAACAGAATCGAGTAGACGCTTCCCTCCGGGCCGAAGTCTCCGCCGCTGATCAGCTTCGGGCCGGACGTCGTGGCGTCCAGCAGTCCCTGCGGGGTGCCGTTGCCGGAGACCTCGGTGCTGAAGATGCCGGCCGCGGCGAAGTTCCAGCCGAAGTGCAGGCCGATCGGCACCCACAGGTTGCGGGTGGCGGCGTACGCGGCGGCGAGCATGCCACCGGCCTCGATCGCGATCGCGATGGCGCCCCACAGGCTGGCGTGCGGGTTGAGCAGGTGAGACAGGCCGAACAGTACGCCGGTCAGCGTCAGCGCGATCCACGTGCCGGTGCGTTGCTCGATGATCCGGAACAGGACGCCGCGGAAGAGCAGCTCCTCGGTCGTGGCGGCGGCGGCCATGAAGCCGACCAGCCCGACTGCGGCCGTGGGCGATCCCAGGCCGTCGACCTTGTAGTGACCGAGGAAGGCGATGTTCACGATGACGGCCCCGAACAGCGCGACGCCGATCAACAGACCGAGGCTCAGCGCGGCCCCGGCACCTTTCCGGGCCACTTCCGTGGACGGGCGGCGCTCGGTTCGCCGCACCACCCATCCGTAGACCAACACCCCGAGCACGGCTGTCAGGAGGCCGAGGGCGAGCTCCAGCCACGGATTGCCGTCCACGGCGGCGACGCCCTGGCTGCCGATCATCGCGACCGCCACGACGGCCAGGAGCTGCCAGACCAATCTCATGAAAACCCCTTCTCCAGGTCCGCGGCCGGAGCGCCGCGGCTGCACGGAACGCTATGGAGTCGAGGGCACTCGAATCGTCACCACTCGGTGGACACTTGCGTGTAGCTCGTACGGGGGACAGATCTCCACAGACCCACGGGTGGCGGCCGCATCGGGTGCGGGGCTCGTGCCGAGGGGAAGCGGCCGCGACCCAGTTCTGTGCGTGGCTGCCTACGGTCGCCTCCAGCACGTCGCGCAGTGCGGAGCGGACGGCTGACCGCGACGTGTTCGGCGGCGGCGAGCCGGGCCGGAGTCAGGGTTTCTTTGGTGAGGGGGCCGGGCCGGACGGCCGCCACCATCCGGAGGGTGACCAGTTGTTCGAACCGGGTTTCGATGGATCCGATCTCCAGGACGACCCGGCCGTCGCGGAGGGCCGGATCGGCCTCCAGTTCTTCGGCCCGGGACCGCAACGAAACTCCTGGCGCCTCCTGCCGAGCCAGTTGCCGCAGTCCGGGGGCCGGCGCCGCGCCGACCAGGTTCGGCAGCCTGGAGGGTGAAGGTACTGCGGAGCGTTGCGGGGGTCGACGCCGGTGCCGGGGTGAGCAGTGCCGCGAGACGGGCGCACCACTGCGGCGGCTTCGTCCCGCAGGGCTTCGGCGCAGGGGTGAAGACCACGGTCTGCCCGGCCCGGGATCAGGAGGGGGTCCTGAACGACGCGGCGGAGGCGGGCTAGGCCGTATCTGACAAAAGCCCACCGCGGGGCGGTGGGCTTTTGTTGGCCGTGTCGTCAAGGTGTCATTGCCACATGAGCAGGGCGGCCAAGGTTACGGCGGCCTTGCAGTAGCGGGTGGCGATGCCGCGCCACTGCTTGAGCCGGTTGAAGCAGCATTCGACGACGTTGCGCAGCCGGTACACATGCATGTCGAAGACGGGCGGGTGGCCTGCGCGGCGTCCTTTGCGCAGCCGGTTGCGGATCTGGTCCGCGCGTTCGGGGATGGTGGCGCCGATGCCACGGCGGCGCAGCCAGGCGCGGATGGCCCGAGTGCTGTAGCCCTTGTCCGCGACCAAGTGCCCGGGCCACACGCGGGGACGGCCCGGCCCGAGCCGCGGGACCCGGATCGCGGCCATCACAGCGGTGAACCGGGTGCAGTCACCCGCGTTGCCGCCAGTCACTTCACGCTCTGGGACGTTCGCGGGGCGGGCTGACCACCAAGATCCACCCCATGCCGTCGAGTGCGGCATCAACCGGCTCAAGCGGCACCGTGCGGTGGCCACCCGGTACGACAAACTCGCCGTGCGCTACGAAGCCACCCTCCACATCGCTGTCATCAACGACTGGCTGACCTGCCTTTGAAACACGCCCTAATCCCAGCGGACGCCCTTTGCCGTCGCAGGCCAGGTGGATTTGCCTAGGGTGCGGCTCATCGCGGTGGGGGAGGTGTGCGGGCGGGCGGCGGCG
The DNA here is from genome assembly GCF_039536785.1 of Actinomadura miaoliensis. Classification (NCBI taxonomy): domain Bacteria; kingdom Bacillati; phylum Actinomycetota; class Actinomycetes; order Streptosporangiales; family Thermomonosporaceae; genus Actinomadura; species Actinomadura miaoliensis. Next base: position 67,524 of record NZ_BAAAZG010000037.1, on the reverse strand, counting down.
CTCGTCGGCGCCGCGGTTTGCGCCGTAGAAGGGACGCAGGACGGCTTCCGCCCCCGGAGAGGGGGGCCGATGGGCTGAGCTGGCTGCATCGCGAGCGGGTGCAGTTCGTCGGAGGCTTGTGGCGGGGCGGTGATCGGGCCTGCTTTTGGCCGCTTTCGGATCGGGTGCGACGCGTGGCGCGTCGCACGCTTCGCAGTGAGTTTGGGCGGCAGGACGTGGCGCAGCTGGTCGGCGCGCGGGTGGTACGTGTTGTCCTACGGGGTGATCACGCTGTACGACGCGGGCTACTGGTGCGGGTCATTGATCTTGAGTTGTTCTCCGGTGTTCGAGATGAAGACGACGAGGAGCTTGGCCGGTTCTGTGTTGCTGACGTTTTCGGTGGCGACGTGGTGGGCTCCTGGCTGCTCGATCCAGTTCTCGCCTTGGTGGTAGGTGCGCATCGGTTCGCCTTCGAGTTGGCTGCGTACTGTGCCTTGCAGCACGTAGGCGTAGACGAACGCGTTGCCGTGCCGGTGGGGCACCGCTCGGGCGCCCGGCGGGAAGGTCACGGTCGCCGAGGTGAAGGTCTTGCCGCGGACGTTCGGGAGCGCCCGTTGGATCAGGGGCTTCAGGGTCTCGGAAGGGGGTTTCGAAGCCACAACCGCGCCGGCCGGGGAGGCCGGACGCTCCGTCGCAGGGGCGCATCCGACGACCGCGGCGGCCGTGCCGGCGATCAGCGCGCCGCCGGCGATTCGCATACTGATCATGAGCGTTGTCCTCCTTGTTCGTCCGCGACCTGAATGATCGTTTTTCCGGGCGTGCGGCGGTGGCGGGCGAACGCGGAGGGCGTTTCGGAAAGCGGTCGCACGTCGCCGACGATGGGCTTGAGCCGCCCGGCCCGGAGGCGCCGGGAGAGGTCGGTCAGCCGGGTCCGGTCGGGTTCGACGACGAAGAAGACGGCTCGCCCGTCCTTGGGCTGCACGGTGGGTGGCATGGCGATGGCGACGAGGGTGCCGCCCGGGCGTACCAGTTCGGTCGATCGCTCGAGGATGTCGCCGCCGATGACGTCGAACACCACGTCCACCTCGCCGACCTGCCGCAGATCGTCGGCGTCCAGGTCGAGGAAGGTCTGCGCGCCGAGGCCGAGCGCGACATCACGGTCGTCGGCTCGGCCGGTGCCGATCACGCGGGCGCCCACCTCTCGCGCGAGTTGGACGGCGATCGAGCCGACGCCGCCCGCGGCGCCGTGAACGAGAACGGTCTGGCCGGTCGTGAGGTGGGCGTGGTCGAACAGTCCCTGCCATGCGGTCAGCCCGGAAATGGGCAGCGCGGCGGCCACGGTGTGGTCGATGTCGGCCGGGAGGGGGGCGAGGTTGCGAGCCTCCACCGCGGTGTATTCGGCCAGGGATCCGTTGCGGGTCCAGTCGGTCAGTCCGAACACCCGCTGGCCCACAGTGAGGCCGGTGGTTCCGTAGCCGAGCTCGACCACGACTCCGGACAGCTCGTGCCCGGGGATGGTGGGTGTCCGGTCGCGGCCGGCGCGATCGGACCACGTTGCCGGCCAGTCGAGCTCTCCGGGGGTGAAGCCCGCGGCGTGCACGCGCACGATGACGTCGTTTTCCGCGGCATGGGGATAGGGCATGTCGGTCAGGGCGAGGCCGCCGACACCCGCTTCACGATCTCGCACGGTGATCGCTCGCATGCTCGATTCCTTTCAAGGACGTTCGTCGGTATGGGTGGGGCTCAGCACGAGGTCCGCTCGGGACGCACGTGGTGCGGGCTCCCGGCCGCGGTGGTCGCGGATCGTACGTCGGTGCGCTTGTGAGCCTGTGGGCGTCCGGCGTGAGCCGCGGCGATCACGGACAGCACTGCGACGAACGCGATGGAGAGGTGGGCCGTGGCGTCCAGCCCCCACCACCGGGCCGGCAGCCCGGCTTCCAGACACGGGGACGCTCAGTGCCGTGCAACCTGGTGGTCGCAGGGAGGTCGGCCTACCGGCTCGGCGGGTATGTGGCTCATGGATCGTGAGGACGACTGCGGCGAGGCTCACGAACGCCAGTGTCAAAAGCGGGAACACATCGGGGCGTGTGGCCACCTGAACGAGCAGCCCGACGACCCCCGTGCCCATCGCCGTGCTGGCCGCTACCAGGAGGACGGCGACAAGCACCGATCGGCGACGCAGGTGATCGCTGAGCGACCCGGCCGTCATGGCGGCGCGGCGGGCGCACGGGGGCGCGCGGCGCGTGCGCCGTGGTGACGCGGGCGCCGCGCCGTCTGTCAGCAAGGCGCCGAGGAGACCGGCGACGTACGCGGCCACTGTCGGCGTTGTCACCGAGAAGCCCCAACGCTCCCTGTAGAGCGGGTAGATCGGGGACGGCGCGCTCGCGGTCGCCATCATCAGCATGCCGACGCAGCCGAGCGAGACGAACGGAGCACGACATCCGAAACCACCTCCGTTGCCGAAGTGACTGACACCGTTCATCGCGTGGCCTGGTGTGATGTCCGGTCAGCTCGGCCAGGCCGAGCCGACGATGCGCTCGACGGTCGTCGTGCGCCGGAAGCCGGGGACGAAGTGCTCGAGTATGTCGGAATTCACGGTGCCGTTCGTGGTTTCGGGACGGTTCTTGAGCCCGTCGACGAAGGCTCGCAGGAACTCGTTCTTGAAATCTCCTCGTGGGTGGGCGGCGAGGATTTCGCCCAACCGATCCTTTTCGAGTTCGTCCAGGCCGTAGCCGATGACGTCGGTCAAGACGCCGAAGTGCGTGGTCGCGATCTCCGGGGCCATCCGGCCGGGGATGCCCGGCGTGGTGTGCAGCGCGATCGCCGTCCAGACGGTCTCAGCGGCGGCCGTCGAGAAACCCCGGTCCAGCAGGAACTTGCGCGCGTGGTCGGCGCCATCGACTTCGAAGCGCTGCTCGACGTCGGAAAAGGGAGTCAGGAGGCCGGTGTCGTGGAACATGGCCGCCAAGTAGAGCAACTCCGGATCCGGTTTCAGTCCGAGCTTGTGCGCGTGAATCAGGCCGAAGAAGAAGACCCGCCGAGAGTGGTGGTAGATGAGGGGGCTGGTCGTCTCCTGGATGTGCCTGGTCGCTTCGGCGACCGCCGCTGTCCCAGGAATCTCCAACCCCGCGATGACCTCTGCCATGACCTCTGACTTTCCGGGAAGTGTGCCGGCTGTGGACCGTGTGTCCGACGTCCATGCTGCCGACGGGACGGCGGACGGCGCCGCCTTCGTCCGGCCAGGAAGCACTTAAATCCGGACGGGCGAAACGCAGCCGGGTGCTCCACCACGACCGCTGCACCGACTCTCACGACGGGCCATACCCCGCCGCGGCAGGACGAAGCCGCCCCAGGTCGGGCAGACCAGCGGCTTCGGTGCCCGCTGCCGGTTGAGCAGCCCCGCCGAGGAGGGTCCCCGTCATCTCCGGGTGACGGTGTGCTAGCAATGAACGGTGTCCATGCCTCCTGCGTCGCCGACCCGACGGAGGTCAGTCCCGCCTGGGGTCGGCGGCCACCGAGCGGATCCGGCTCCGGAGGGACCGGAGCGGTGAACGCCGCCCCCCATCGCGTCGCGTTCCTCGTCTACGACGGAGTGACGTTGCTGGACGTCGCCGGTCCCGGGGAGGTGTTCAAGGAGGCGAACCGGTTCGGCGCCGACTACCGGATCGTGCTGCTGTCGCCGACCGGTGCGGACGTCACGTCAAGCCTCGGGGTCCGGATCGCGGTCGACGGGGCCGTCTCCTCGGAGCCGGCTTACGACACGTTGCTGGTGGCCGGGGCCGACCTCTATCCGCGCGCCCGTGTCCCCCGTGACCTGGCGGACGCCGCGCGGATACCGGCGGCTGTGGCCGGCCGGGTCGCGTCGATCTGCACCGGAGCGTTCGTTCTCGCCGCCGCCGGCCTCCTCGCCGGCAAGCGCGCGACCACGCACTGGAAGGTCGCGCACGAGCTCGCCGTCCGGTGTCCGACGTGCCGCGTCGAGCCCGACGCGATCTACGTCCGCGATGGCGCCACGTACACGTCGGCAGGGGTGACGGCCGGCATCGACCTGGCGCTCGCTCTCGTCGAAGAGGACCACGGGCCCCGGTTGGCGCGCGACGTCGCCCGCGCCCTGGTGGTGTACATGCAGCGTGCGGGCGGCCAGTCCCAGTTCTCGGCACCGCTGCAAGGGCCGCCGCCCCGCTCGCCGGCTCTCCGGAAGATCACCGACTTGGTGACGGCGAACCCCCGCGGGAACCACTCGCTGGGTGAACTCGCGAAACACCTCAACGTGAGCACGCGGCACCTCACGCGGCTTTTCCACGACGAGCTGTCCACGACACCGGCCCGCTACGTGGAGAACATCCGATTCGACATGGCCAGGGCACTGCTCGACCAAGGACATACCGCGACGCAGGCCGCGCTCCTCGCCGGGTTCCCCAGTTACGAAAGCATGCGACGGGTCTTCGCCAGGAAGCTGTCGATCAGCCCCGCCGCCTACCAACGCCGGTTCAGCACGGCCCGCCGCGCCAACGCGGGTTAGGTCAGGGGCCGTCGAGGCCACTCCCGGCGGAGCACGCGGCGGTGGCTTGGCCGAGCGATTGGACGGCCCGGGCCGCGCCCAGGTGATCCCCGAACCGCCGTCGGACTACATCCAGTGGGAGCACCTTGAACGCCGAGTCCGGCGAGGACGCGCGGTGGCCGCCGCGTGACCGGGCATGGGATTCCCGATGCTCTCCGGCGCGGATTTTGAAGAGACTCGGCGGATTTCGGCCCCAGCCCCGCCGCCAGGATCTGGAGGACGGCGCGGCACGAGCGGATGCGCTCAAGGAAGCCGGCACTGCTCGTGCCGGATCGCCCGCTCCCACACCTGCTCAGTACGACGGGTACCTGACGGTCTGCCCGCCCAAGACCGCCCGCGTGATCGCACTGGACCACACCACCGTCGCGGCCCTGCCGACGACCTTCCCTTCCAGCTCTCCCCAACTCTGGTTGGGGCTCTTTCCGGAGGATGCGGGGCGGGCGTGCGGTGTGTGACGGCGCGGTGATGGCGGGCAGTTTGGGTCCTGGCGTCGGGGCGGGGCGCAGAGTTGGACACGGTGCTGGTGCTCCGAGTGCACCGGCCCGACCTCGGTGGGCACCGTCTTGGGCGAGATGCGGCCGCCCCCGGCATCGCCCTGCTGGGCGATGCCGGGGGCGGCCTCGGCGCGAAGCAACGGGAAGGGGATCAGCCGACCCGATCCAGGTCGACTCCCTTGGTCTCCCAACTCGTGATCACCGCGACGAAGGTGATCGCCATGGTGATCACCAGGTAGCCGATGACCATCCCGACCCCGAAGCTGTTGATCAGCCACACCGCGATGAACGGAGCGGGGGCACCGGCGACGATCGAGGAACCCTGGAACACCAGCGAGGAACCGGCGTAGCGGTACCGGGTCGGGAACAGTTCGGCGATCCAGGCGGCCTCCGGTCCGGCCAGCATGCCGTGGAAGAACGCGCCGACGCAGACGCCGATCCACAGCAGCGGCAGGCTTTCGAAGTGCACCAGCCAGAAGAAGATCGGCGCCCAGACCACCAGCACCGCCGACGGAACCAGCATCGCGACCTTGCGGCCGACCCGGTCGGACCAGGCGCCGCCGGCGATCATCCCGACGAACTGGAACACCGAGGCGAAGGTGACCACCAGCGTCACGTCTCCGCGGTCGAACCCGTGGTACTTGGTGGCGTAGGCGATGACGAACACCGTGTAGATGTAGAAGGCGATGTTCTCACCGAGCCGCATGCCGAGACCGTGCAGCACGGCCCGCGGCTGCGAGAGCGCCTGCAGGACGCTGGACCGCTTGGCCTCCCGGTGCTTCCCGGCCGCGGACTTCCGCGCCTCCTCGGCGGCGCGCTGCGCCTGACGGAACACCGGCGACTCGTCCAGGCCCCGGCGGATCAGGAACCCGATGACCAGGAGCGGCGCGGCCAGCAGGAACGCGATCCGCCAGCCCCAGGACTCGAAGTCGGCGTCGCTCATGGACATGCCCAGCACGGTGATCATGGCGGCTGCCAGCACCGTGCCGGCCGGGGCGCCGGCCTGCGGCCAGGACGTCCAGAACCCGCGGCGCCTGGGCTCGCCGTACTCGCTGACCAGCAGCACCGCCGCGCCGAACTCACCGCCGAGCGCGAACCCCTGCACCAGGCGCAGGAAGACGAGCAGGAACGTCGCGGTGATGCCGATGTCGTGATAGGTGGGCAGCAGGCCGATCGACATGGTGGCGGCGCCCAGCATCAGGAACGTCACCACCAGCATCGGCTTGCGGCCGAACTTGTCACCGAGGTGTCCGAAGACGATGCCGCCGAGCGGGCGGGCGAAGAAGCCGATTCCCTGGGTGGCCAGTGCCAGCAGGAGCTTGATGAAGCCGTCGTCGCCCGGGAAGAACAGCGGCCCGAGCACCGTCGCCGCCATGACGCCGTAGATGGCGAAGTCGTACCACTCGAGGACGGCGCCGGCCATGCTGCCCGCCAGCAGCCGGGGAAACCCGCGGCCGGGGGTCCCGCGGCGACTGCCGGTGCCTACCGTGCGGGCGCGTGCCGCATCCGATGCCATTGGTGTTCCTTTCGATCTCCGAGGCCTGCTCCTCGCCCCCCGGAGCCAAGCCGCCGCGTCAAATACGGAGTGTGAGCGCCTTGCCGCAGGCGCGTGAGCAGCACGTCATCATCTTGTCGCCGCGCGCACGCTCGGCCTTGGTCAGCACCACGTCGCGGTGGTCGACCTCCCCTTCCGCGACGGGCACCTCACAGGTGCCGCACAGTCCTTCCTCGCAGTCGCTGGGCACGTCGAAGCCGGCGGCACGCAGCGCCGTGAGTACGGTCTGGTCGGCGGGAACGTGGACGGTGACGCCGGATTCGGCCAACTGCACGTCGAAGGCGTGCTCCTGGGCCGGGTCGAGCTTGCCCACGTCGGAAGTGAAGTGCTCCATGCGCAGCGCGTCCTCGGGCCAGTGCCGGGTCGCCTCGTCGAGCGCGTCGAGCAGCCGCCGCGGACCGCACGCGTAGATGAGAGTGCCCTCCACCGGGTCGGCCAGCAGTGCGTCGACGTCCAGCCGGACGCCCTCGGCGGACCGGTACACGGTGAGCCGGTCGCCGTGGTCGCGGACGAGCCGGTCGAGGAAGGCCATCGTGCCGGTCGACCGGCCGCAGTAGTGGATCTCGTAGTCGTGGCCGGTGCGGCGGGCGTGGTCGGCCATCGCGATGATCGGGGTGATGCCGATGCCGCCGGCGACGAACACGTAGCGCCGCGCGTCCGGGTCCAGCCGGAAGTGGTTGCGGGGACCGCGCATGCGCAGTACGTCGCCGACGGTCAGGCGCTCGTGCAGGTACCGGGAGCCGCCGCGGCCGTCGCCGTCCTTGCGCACCGCGATCTGGTAGCAGGACCGGTCGTCCGGATCGCCGCACAGGGAGTACTGACGGGAGAACTCGTCGAACTCCAGGTCCACGTGCGAGCCGGGCGACCACTTCGGCAGGGGCCTGCCGTGTGGGTCGGCCAGCGTGATCCGCACGATCTCGTCCGCCTCCCGTTCGATCCGGCGCACGGTCATGGTCCGGGCGACGGCGCGTCCGCCCGGTCCACGGAGCCTCACCTGCTGGCGGCGGTCCAGGATCGAGGGGTCGGTGCGCTCGGGGTTGCGCTCGGGGTCCCACTGCACCCACAGGTGCTCGGGGCCGCGGAAGGAGGTATTGGGCAGGTAGGTGAACTCCTGGTCGGGGACCAGCCGCATGTGCGGGAGGCGCGTGGTGAACTCCTGCAGCATGACCTGCATTTCCATCCGGGCCAGGTGCTTGCCCAGGCACTGGTGGGAGCCGTAGCCGAACGACAGGTGCCCGGCGGCGTTGTCACGGCGGATGTCGAGCTCGTCAGGGTCGTCGAAGTGCCGCTCGTCGTGGTTGGCGGACGCCTGGACGATCAGCAGCTTGGCGCCCTCGGGGATGGCGACGCCGCCGATCTCGGTGTCGGAGGTGGCGATCCGCCGCCACGCCACGATCGGGCCGGAGAAGCGCAGGCACTCTTCCACCGCGGCCGGGATGAGGCTCGGGTCGGCGCAGATCTCCTCCCACTGGGTGCGGTTCTCCAGCAGCAGCCGCAGCGCGTTGGTCGTGGCGAGCGCGGTGGTCTCGTGCGCGGCCACGATGCCCGCCATCATCATCGAGTGCAGGTAGGAGTCGGTGATGACGTCGGGCATCTCCGGCTGCAGCCGGATCCCGTACGGCATCCACCCGGGCATCGAGGGGTCCTGGCGCATCTTGTCCAGGACCTCACCGGAGTACTCCCAGAACTTGCCGACCGACTCGGCGACGGCAACCTGCTCCTCGGGCGAGGGACGTCCCCAGGTGTTGACCGTGTGCGCGACCGAGTAGCGGCGCAGCGTGGCCATGTCCTCCTCGGGCACGCCGAGGAAGTGCAGCGCGACGGTCAGCGGAACCTCGAACAGCATCTCGCTGACGAGATCGGCCCTGCCCGCGTCGATGAACCGGTCGACGTGCTCGCGGACGAGGCGGCGCACGATCGCTTCGTGATGGGCGAGCTTTTCGGGGGTGAACGGCTCCTGCAGCGCCCGCCGGCGCAGCATGTGGGCGGGCTCGTCCTCGTTGACGAGGGTGCGGTCCATCGCGTACCCGTGCGCCTTCAGCACCGCGTTCGCCTCGTCGGAGAACGGGGTGATCTTCTCCAGGGCGATGGACGGCGAGAAGGTGATGTTGTCGCGGAAGACCGCCTTGACGTCCTCGTAGCGGGTGACCACCCAGTAGCCCAGTTCCGGGCTGTAGAAGACCGGCTCCTCGTCCCTCGACCACCGCAGTGCGCCCGCAGGGTCCTGCAGGTACGCCTCGCCGAACGGATTGAAGGCGGCCGCGTTGGGGGAGACGGGCCGTCCGGTCGGATCCAGCCGGGAGTGGTCGATCGGGCAGCCTCCCACGCTCGTACGGAGGGCGGACGCGGCGCCCTCCGGCGCTTCGGCTGCGGGGGATGAGACTGAGCCCATGTGTTCTCCTCGCACCTCTGTGCATTGGTTTTACGTTTATCGAACACTTGTGTGCGATAAGCGAGACCGCGAGACCAGTGCAGGGTAAGGTGCGCCACATTGACGGGTCAAGAGTCACTTGCTGCACGACCGCCCGGTAGGGGCCTGCTCGACCGCATGCCGCAGCGCCGGAACCGGCCTGCGGCCAACGCGGGGCAGGAGCGTGCCTGCTCAGCCTCGAGTGGGCTGCTCGACCGGCGGCTGCCGGTGATGCGGCGTTGTCAGCCGGTGACGAGCTGAGACAGAAGGCGTGCGGCACGGGTGACGGCGGCCGCCGCGCGGTCGATGTCGAGGCCCTCGGTGGAGACCACGCCGACGCTGCGTTCGATCACGGTGCCGGGTTCGACGTCGTCGGGCACGCCGATGCCCGCCGACACGCCGACCGCGCCTTTCTGCAGCTCGCCCTTGGTCACGCAGTAGCCGTCCCGGCGAGCCTGCCTGACGACCTCGGGATCGCGCGGGCTCTCCGGGCGCATAGCCAGGATCGCGATGCCGGACGCCCCCTGAGTCAGCGGGTGCCTGCTGCCCACCCGATAGCCGACCCTCAACACGGTGTCCCTCGGTTCGGCCACCATGACCGCGACGCAGGTGTCGGCCTCCGCGGCGGCGATGAAGGCGGTCGCGTGGGTCTGTTCGGCCAGCTCCTCCAGCACGGGGCGGGCACCGCGCATGAAGTGCGGCTCGAACCGGGAGGCCAGCACCGCGGCACCGAGGCCGAGCCGGATGCGGCCGTCGGCGGCGCGCGTGACGAGCGAATGGGCCTCCAGCGTGGCCACGATGCGGTAACAGATGGCGCGGTGGACACCCAGCTCCTTGGCCAGGTCCGCCACCGAGATGCCCGCCGGGCTCCGCGACACGACGTCCAACGCGCGCAGACCGCGATCGAGCGTCTGCAGCGTGCTCATCCCACTCCTCGTCCCATGGGTCGCCTTAGATGATCGCACAGCGGTGTCGCTGGTGCCGTCCGCCTCCCGCCACTTTCCGCCGCCTCGTCCACACCCAGCACACCAGCCTGGCCTGACTGTCCGCCGCAGACTCCTGGACCGAGACAGGGCCGGTGTTCACCACCGGCCAGCCGCTGGTGCCCGAACGGTAGTCGACGGAGGCGGGGCTGCGGCCGAATCCGCTCCACGCCCTGCGGCACGGCACACCGCCGTTCCCGCCGGCCGCCGGACACGACATGAAGGTCGTCCAGGCGCCCCTGCGCCTGTCGTCCATCAGTATCGCGCCGACATCGACACCAGCCTGCTGCCGCAACTGCCCCGGCAACCGGCGGAGCACACCACCGCAGCCGTCCTCAAAGCCGAACCCCACCGGCCCGCCGCCCCAGGAGGCGGCCAGGCGGCCATGCTGCTCTAATCGCAGCCGCACCCCGGCCCGTCCCGGCGTCATTTCCGGAGTGGGGCGACGCGTGTTCACGGGGGCTCATTTCGGGCCATCGGGCGCTGGGCGGCGTCCCGGGCGGCAGGGAAACCGGGGCTGAATGACTTGGTCGGGGCGCAGGACTGTCACGGGATGGCCGGGGGATGAAGCGCCCATAAATGGTGGTGGGTATTCACAGCGTTTTCGCGAATGCTCGGGCTGGGGCTTGGAGGGCGTCCCCTCAAATGAGAGCGCCCCTGGTCGCAAGCTCTTGCTTGCGACCAGGGGTGGTCACGGGTGCGCCGTCAAAGACTTGAACCCCGAACCCGCGGGCTAAGAGCCCGCTGATCTCAGTGTCAATCTATGTCGCCCTGTGCACGTCCAGGCCGATTCTCGTGCCGCCGCGTGTCCCGGCGTGCCATCTCGTACCGGGACGCCGAGTGAACATCGAGCGAACATGGCCACCCTGGACGGCCCCGCACTGGACCGTTGGACGGTCACCGGGCGTGTCGGGTTTCGGTATTCCTGCAGGTAGACGCGGGTGGAATCATCGTGCCTCTGGTCTCAGCGTGGTGGTGGTCTATGGCTGAGACCGGCTGGCTCGCCTGGTCGGCATATATAGGACGGGACCCGTGGAGTTGATGCGGGTCGGGGGCACGGAGCGTGACTGATATCTGCGCATACTTCAGGCGCAGCGGTAGTGCGGCAGAGCGTTGAGGCGAGTCGGCCTGGGAGCCGCAGGTCCGCGCGGTCCGGTGACCGGGTGGAGAGCACGAAGAAGACCTCGTCGGACAGGAGGCGGGGACAGGTACGGCACGTTCTCCCGGACGTTGCCGCAGGGAGGCCACCGCCCCACCGAAGGTCGCACGCTCGGCCCGTCACTGCATGACTTCGGTCGATTGATCGGCATGACCGCCTCGATCCAGCCCCGAACGGTCCCGGCCGGGGCGCTCAACGAGTACCACCGGGCGGCCTGGGGTTCCGCACGAAAGCCCAGATCAGCGCCTACGCGCGCGTTATTGGCACCCCACAGGCTCACAATGACGGCGGGCTGGGGGCGGAAATGGAAGAGTGAAAGGGCTCTTGACCCGGATTGGTGCGCGTCGATAGTTAGTGCATTGAACGCGTCCGCTTCCCTATGCTCCGCTGAAATATGACCGAAGAGCCCGCGGACGGCAACCCCCGCCATGACACCGGACGAGAAAGGAACCCCCGTGCTGCCCGCTATCCGCAGATGGACCATCACCGCCGTCGCCGCGTTCACCGCGTCGACGGCCGCGCTGACCGGCGCCTACTTCACCGGACAGCAACCGCAGGCCGCCAAGGTCGCCGCCGTCTCCTACGCCGCACCCGCGGCCAAGGCGATCGCCGCGGCCAACCTGTACGTCGACCCGAACTCCAACCCGGCGGCCTGGGTCGCCGCGCACCCCGGCGACCCGCGGGCCGCTCGCATCAAGGCGGCCATCGCCGACCGGCCGATCGCACGCTGGTTCGGTAACTGGGACAGCGATATCACCGCGGCGGTGTCCCGCTATGTCGGCGGCGCCGCGCAGGCCGGCGCCACACCGATGCTGGTGGCCTACAACGTCCCGGGCCGTGACTGCGGCAGCCACTCCGGCGGCGGCGCGGGCAGCCCGGATGCCTACCGCACCTGGATCGGGCAGTTCGCCTCGGCCATCGGCAGCCGCCAGGCGATCGTCGTGGTGGAGCCCGACGCGGTCGCCCAACTCGACTGCCTGCCGAACGGCACCGAGCGCCAGATCCGGCTCGACCTGCTGAAATACGGTGTGCAGCAGCTCAAGCAGAAGGCGCCGAACGCCTGGGTCTACCTGGACGCCGGCAACGCCAACTGGATCCCCGCCGGCACCATGGCCCAGCGTCTGCAGGCCGCCGGGATCGCTGACGCACGCGGCTTCGCGGTCAACGTGTCGAACTACTACACGACCGCACAATCGGTCACCTACGCCAAGGCCGTCAAAGCCGGGCTCCCCAGCGGTAAGACCTTCGTGGTCGACACCAGCCGCAACGGCAACGGTTCCAACGGTGAATGGTGCAACCCGGCCGGACGCAAGCTCGGCACCCCGCCCCGCCAGGGAGTCGACGCCGAACTGGAACTGTGGGTCAAGGTCCCCGGCGACTCCGACGGCAACTGCGGGATCGGTGCCGGGATCCCCGCCGGCCAGTTCAGCCCCGACCTGGCCATCCGCCTGATCGACGGCACCTGATAGCCGAGCGTGCCGCCCGCACCGCAGCCCACCACCTGGGTGGGTGGACAGGTGGCCACGCTGGCCTGACAGCGCCGTAGCCCGGCCCGTCCCGGCGTCATGTCCGGGGCGGGCCGACGCGCGTTTACCGGGGTTGATTCGGCCATCAGGGTGTTGGAGGGCACCCCCGCATCGGTAGGAGATCGGGGGTGGCGTGGCTTGGTCCGGGACGCCGAGCTGCCATGGACGGCCAGGGGGACGAAGTCGTCCATAAACGGCGATGGGTATTCGCGACGTTTTCGCGAATACTCAAGGCGAGTTGACGGGGGCGTCCCCCCAAAAGACGGCGCCCCTGGGAGCAAGCTCTTGCTTGCGGCCAGGGGCGGTCACGGGTGCGCCGTCAGGGACTTGAACCCCGAACCCGCGGATTAAGAGTCCGCTGCTCTGCCAATTGAGCTAACGGCGCTTGTCGTTCTGGGGGGCGTCCCCCTTGCGACACCCAGAAGGTTAGCAGGACCGGCGGACCAGTGCGAATCGATTACTCCTTGGCCGGCAGGACGCTCACGATGCCGCGCCACAGGGCGATGGCGGTGGCGCGGGAGCTGACGCCGAGCTTGGAGTAGATGCGGTTGACGTGGTTCTTGACGGTCTTCTCGCTGAGGAAGAGCTGGCGGGCGATCTCGCCGTTGGAGCGGCCGCTGGCGATGAGGTCCATGACCTCGGCCTCGCGGGCGGACAGGCCCAGGCTGACGCGGTTGGCGTCGCGGACGCCGCGGATCACGTCGCGGACGGTGAAGGAGCCGCGGACCAGGTGGCCGGAGGCGCCGTTGCGGATGGCGGCCTCCACCGCGCCCTGGTCGTCCGGGGCGGCCAGCACGAAGACGCGGGAGGAACGGCTGAGGGGGGCCGCCTGGCGGGCGGCGGACGCGTCCAGGAGGATGAGGTCTGGGCGTAGTTCCTCGGCCAGGCGGGCGGCGTCGCCGCCGTCCGCGGCCTCCGCGATGACCTGGAGTTCCTCGCTGTCGGACAGCAGCGCGACCACCTCCGCGCGGTCGTGGGGACTGCCGTCCACCACCAGCACGCGCAGGGGGGCCGTTTCGTCGACACTCATCCCGTCTCCGGCGGTCGCCCTTGGGGTGTCATTGTCATTTATAAGGTCGGAGCATAACCGGCCGATCATCAGGAGCCAACGAGCCTGGTCAAGTGGCGGTCGGTTCGGGGTAACAGGAAGGGCCCCGACCGCCGAGGCGGTCGGGGCCCTTCTCGTGGGGTGAGTGAGGGGACTTGAACCCCCGACACCCAGGACCACAACCTGGTGCTCTGCCGACTGAGCTACACCCACCGCGGCCGGGAGCGGATCCCGGCTGAAGAAAGTGTAGCGGTTCCGGACGGGTGGTTGGCCACAGGGTTTCTCAGCCGGACGTGGAGGGGGCGACGATCTCGGCCGCCAGGGCCCGGGCCGTGTCGGAGTCGGGGCCGGGCTGGGGCACGAAGACGGTGGAGCGGTAGTAGCGCAGCTCCTGGATGCTCTCGGTGATGTCGGCCAGGGCGCGGTGGCCGCCCTTCTTCTCCGGGCTGGCGAAGTAGACGCGGGGGTACCAGCGGCGCGTCAGTTCCTTGATGCTGGAGACGTCCACCATGCGGTAGTGCAGGTGGGCGTCCAGGGCGGGCATGTCGCGGGCGAGGAACGAGCGGTCGGTGGCGATGGAGTTGCCGCACAGCGGGGCCTTCTTGGCGTCGCGGACGTGCCTGCGGATGTAGCGCAGCACGGCGTCCTCGGCCTCGGCGAGGGTGACGCCGCCGGGCAGCAGGTCCAGCAGCCCGGACGTGGTGTGCATGTCGCGCACCACCTTCGACATCCGGGTGAGCGCCTCCTCCGGAGGCTTGATCACCACGTCGATCCCCTCGTCGAGGATCGTGAGCTCGCTGTCGGTCACCAGCGCGGCTATCTCGATCAGCGCGTCGTTGCGCAGGTCGAGACCTGTCATCTCGCAATCGATCCAGACGAGACGCTCGTTCACTTCATGCCCTCTCACCTGCGATGACTCTGTGGTGAGTCCACTCCGGCGGGCGGGCGCCGGGCCGGCCGGGCCCGCGGAGCCCGCCGGACGCGCCGTCGCCGGCCGCAGTTCCGGGCTTCACCAACACGTACACGCAGCCAGGGTATGACGCTCGGTGGCGGTTCACGACCATGGGCAGTGATCAACGGGCCCCCGGTGGGCGGCGGCGACTTCTTACGCCCGGTCGGCGATGTGGGGCGGCACGGGGATTCCGGGGCGCAGCCGGGGGTCCGGTACGGGTTCCCCGAACGTGCGGTGGACGGGCAGCACTCCGGCCCACACGTCCAGGGCGTAGTCCTCGTCGTCGTCCAGCGGGCCGCCCTGACGCATCTTGACCGAGGCCTCCTCCAGGGAGAGGGCGAGCACCGACGTGGCGGCCATCTCCTTGGGGGTGGGCCGGCGTGCGGTCTTCCACTGGCCGGGGGCGAGTCGCTCGGTGACGGCACGGAGCCCCGCGAGCTTCTCGTCGGGATCGGTGACGGTCCGTGGCACGCCGTAGACGACGGCGCTGCGGTAGTTCACCGAGTGGTGGAACAGGGAGCGGGCCAGCACGATGCCGTCCAGGTGGGTGACGGTGACGCAGATCTCCTGGGACGGGGCGGCGCGCAGGCTGGCGGCACCCGTGGAGCCGTGGACGTACAGGGTGTCGTCGATGCGCCCGTACCCGGTGGGGATCACGCGGGGGGAGCCGTCCACCACGACGCCGAGGTGGCAGATGAGGCCGTCGTCCAGGATCTCGTACAGCGCGGAGCGTTCGGTGCGGGCCCGCGTGCGGTTGCGGTGGAGGGTGGTGCGGTCGGTAGGGGACAGGGGCGTTGTGCTCATGGTTTGTACGGTAGGAAGGAAGTGGCCTGGCCTGTAGAGCCACTTAATTGCGATCGCCGGAGGCCACTTTGCCGACCCGACCGACCCTGCCGTTGACGGTGGACCGTTCCGCGGCCGAGCCGATGAGCGTCCAGCTGGCGGGGCAGCTGCGGTCGGCGATGACCGAGGGACGGGTGGCGCCCGGGGAACGGCTGCCGTCCACGCGCGCGCTCGCCGCGGAGCTGGGTGTGAGCCGGACGGTGGTGACGGAAGCCTACGAGCAGCTGTACGCCGAAGGGTGGCTGGAGGGGCGGCACGGCTCCGGGACCTACGTCACCGAGATCGCCCCGCCGAAGGGCGAGGCGGCGCCTGTGCCGTTCGAGACCGGCGGTGAGGAGAGCTGGGAGCGCACCGAAACTGGCGTGATGGACCTGCGGCCTGGGGTGCCGTGGGTCGGCGCGCTGGACACCCCCGGCTGGCGGCGCGCGTGGCGGCTGGCGGCGAGCGTGCCGCCCGCGATGCGTCCCGACCCGCGCGGGCTGCCGGGGCTGCGCGCCGCGCTGGCCGACTACATCCGCCGCAGCAGGGGCGTGGCATGCCCGCCGAGCCGCCTGCTGGTCACGCGGGGCGCCACCAACGGGCTGGACCTGCTGGCCGCCACGGTCCTGCGCCCCGGCGACCGCGTCGGCGTGGAGGAGCCGGGGTACGTCAAGGCGCGCAGGGTGCTGGCCGGGCGCGGGGCCGAACCGGTGCCGTGCCCGGTGGACGAGCACGGGCTGGTCGTCGACGGGCTCCCCGACGACCTGCGCCTCGTCTACGCCACGCCGTCGCACCAGTACCCCCTGGGCGGGGTGCTGCCGGTGCCGCGCCGGCAGGCGCTGCTGGCCTGGGCGCGGCGGACGGGCGCGCTCGTCGCCGAGGACGACTACGACGGCGAGTTCCGCTACGACGTGGCGCCGCTGCCCGCCCTGTACGGGCTGGATCCCGACGTGGTCGTCTATCTCGGCACCGCCACCAAGATGCTGACCGCAGACGTGGGGGTCGGCTGGCTGGTGGCGCGTCCCGAGCTGGTGGAGGCGATCGCCGCGCGCCGCGACTGGCTGAACGACCGCACCGCCGTCGTCCCGCAGGAGGCGATGCGCCTGCTGCTGGAACGCGGCGACCTGGACCGGCACGTGCGGCGGATGCGCGCAGAGTACGCCCGGCGCCGCGCGGTGGTCGCCGAGGTGCTGGACGGGCTGCGGCTGCGCGGCGACACCGCCGGGCTGCACCTGGTGGTGGAGCTGCCCGAGGACGAGACGGCGCGGGTGGTGGCCGAGGCGGCGCGCCGGGGCGTGCTGCTGGACACGCTCGACCGCCACCACGCCGGGCCGCTCCGCGTGTCGGGGCTGGTGATCGGCTACGGTGCCGCGGCGTCCGCGGCCGAGCTCAGGACCGCATGCTCGCTGGTTCGGGAGCTGGCGGGACGGCCGCCGGCGACGAGCGCCCCGGGCCGGGCAGCGGCGCGGCGGCGGGCGCGGGCGTCGGCGTAGCGGGCACGTCGTCGCAGCCCGCCGGGCCGGGGACGCGTCCGACCGCCCCGGCCGCGGCCTCGGCCGAGGCGACCATGGCGACGTGCGCGACCATCGCGGGCAGGGATTCGGGGTCCGTACGGGTGTGGCCCGACCTGTGCAGGGGGTCGGGCGTCCTCGCCGGATCGGATCCGCGCAGCGCCTCGGCCGAACGCAGGGGCTCGGCCGCGTGCAGGGGGCCGGGCACGGGTTCGCCGGGGCGGCGCGCGGCGATGCGGGTGCTCACCGGGGGCAGGCCCGGGGCCGTCTCGGGGCCGGGCACGGGACGCGGGTGCGGGACGGCGGCGATCAGGGCGTCCGGCCCGGTGACGCGGTGGATGTCGATGGCGCCCGGGTCGGGGCGGGAGGTGTCGGGCACCTGGGAGCCGCCGTAGTGGCCGCCGCGGGCCCAGTCGCGGCGCGAGCGGCCGGAGTGGTACGACTGCGGGGACGGCAGCGGCGGGCCGGCGGGCCACCGGCGGGGCACGCCCCAGGCGTCCAGCCAGCGCATGATCTCCTCGAGCCCGGTGAGCAGGCCCGTGGTGAACGGTTCCCGGGCCTGGCCGACCACCATGATCTGCGCGCAGATCCGTCCCTCGCGGCCGGCGCGGCCGGTGAGCGCCCGGGCGGCCCGGACGATGGGGACCTGCTGCACCACCTCGCCGGAGCCGGGGTTCCACACCAGGTGCGCGGGCCGCGCCTCGCGGGCCAGGTCGGCCGCCACCGACCTGGCCGACACCAGACGCGGGTCGGACTCGCTGGTGAGCCATACCACGCGGGGAGCACCTCCCCCCAGCGCGCCGCCGTCGTGTCGTGCCGGCATGCGTCCGGCTCCTGGCAGCCATGCGTCTGCCACGGTGCGTCCCCCCCAATCGGGCGGAATGGCCCACGATTGGTCTAGTCCCTGTACCTGTAGCCCGGACCGGGCGGCGGAAGCCCGGCCTGCCGCCATGGGCTGCTTCGGCGGCGCGGATCCGGATCGCCGAGATCCGATGTTATTGATCGGGATCAGTACCCTTCCGCACCTTCATATCCACCTCCTGTTACGGTTTCGTGCATACCGGTGCGGAGCGGGTCCCGGTGACGAGGTGGTCACCAAGGAGCAAACCGGCGTTCCCAGGGTATGAGAATTTCTTCCGCGGAAACGGCCGGAAGTGGCCGGAGAGTTACCTTCCGTGGGGCATGATGTGGCGCCGGGAGCGCCCTTGGAACGTGGCACCCGCTTGGGCGGGGGTGGGGTTCACACCGCGTACCGAGCCGCGTTCTAATAGGGCCTCATGACCGTTGACGCTGAACTTCCGGCCGGGGTCCCCGGCATCGACGTTCCCCGCCTGGCCGGCTGGCTGGCGCACGCGCTCCCCGGCAGCGGGCGGATCACCGCCGTCGACCTGATCTCCGGCGGGAGGTCCAACCTCACCTACCGGATCGTCCTGGACGACGGGGGACGCGGCGGCCCGGACGCCGGGCGGCACGTCGTGCTGCGCAGGCCGCCCCTCGGCCACGTCCTGCCGACCGCGCACGACATGGGCCGCGAGTACCGCGTGCTGTCGGCGCTCGGGCCGCGCACCGCCGTTCCGGTGCCGACGACGCTGGCCTTCTGCGACGACGAGAGCGTCATCGGCACCCCGTTCTACCTGATGGACCACGTGACGGGACGGGTGCTGCGCGAGGTCGAGGACGCCGCCGGGCTCACCCCCGAGCAGGCCGCGGGGCTCAGCGAACGGCTCGCCGAGGCGCTGGCCGCGATCCACCTGGTCGACGTGGACGCGGTGGGCCTGGGCGACTTCGGCCGTCCCGACGGGTACATGGCACGGCAGTTGCGGCGCTGGGGCAAGCAGTGGGACGCCTCGCAGGAGGCCATCCGCGCCGCCGGAGCCGTCCACGACGTCCCCGAGTACGACCGCCTGGCCGCGCGGCTGGCCGAGCGGCTGCCGGCCGGCGGGCGCGCCGCCCTGGTGCACGGCGACTTCCGGCTGGACAACGCGCTGGTGCGGCTGGAGCCGGCCCCGCGGATCGCGGCCGTCGTCGACTGGGAGATGTCGACGCTGGGCGACCCGCTGTCCGACCTGGGGCTCACGCTCGTCTACTGGGCGCAGGCCGACGACCCGGACGCCGAACGGCTGCCGGTCGGCGCGTCCGTCACCACGGCGCCCGGGTTCTTCACGCGCCGCGAGTTCACCGAGCGGTACGCCGCGCTGACCGGGTTCGACCTGGCCGACATCGACTTCTACGTGGCGTTCGCGTGCTTCAAGCTCGCGGTCATCCTGGAGGGCATCCACGCCCGCTTCCTGCAGAACGCCACCGTGGGGGAGGGGTTCGACCAGATCGGCGACGCCGTGCCGATCCTGGTCTCCCGCGCCCACCGCATCCTGGACTCCGGCTCCCCCTGGTAGGCGTCAGCAGCCGGACACCGCGTCAGCAATACGAGACGGCGTCAGCAGTACGACGGCGTCAGCAGTACGAGACCGAGGCGCTGGCGTGCGGGGAGAACGACACCGAGCCCGTCTCCTCGCCCCAGCACCACCCGTTGGTCCGCGACACCCGCACGCGCGCCGACTCGCCGGCGTCCAGGCGGCCGGAGCCGCTCGCCGACAGCTCGCCGGACGTGCCGGTGACCGCCCAGTTCACCGGCCCGCCGACCGCCGTGACGGTGACCGTGCACGCGTCCTCCCGGTCCATGTCGCACCCGGAGGCCGCCAGCCGTCCCGGCTGGGGCGGCCGGGGGTGCTCGGGCTGGGTGGGCCGGGACGAGGGGGTCCTGGTCCGGCTGGGCGACGCCGACGGCGACTTGGATGGCGACTTGGACGGCGAGGGGCTGCGGCTGCTCCTCGTCGGCGACGGCGACGCGCTCGTGGCCGACGCGCTGGGCTCGGCGGAGGGGTCCCCCGGCGACTGCGACGGGTCCCCTCCGGCCGGGGACGAGGAGCCGCCGCTCGGCAGGGCGCTCGCGGCGTCCGGCGAGCCGGACTCGCCGCCGGTGAACGCCGCGACCGAGCCGCCGATCAGCACCACGGCCGCGACCACCGCCGCGACCGCGGCGACGACCGGTCCCTTGCGCCGCGACGACTCGCGTTCGCGGGCACGGGAGACGACGGGCTGGTAGGGCAGCGGCCAGCCCCACTCGTCGAACGGCTCGGCCCAGGCGGCGATGGCGCGCCTGTTGTCGGCCCGTTCCGGGTCGGTCGCCGCGCCCAGCACGTCCAGCCGCAGGTCGGCGGGCAGCGCCGCGATCGGCAGCACGGCCAGCAGCCGGTCGGCGGGCAGCCGCGGCGTGTTCCGCTCGCCGCAGGTGGGGCAGCTGGACACGTGCCGCATCACCGAGCGGGCCGCCTGCTTCGACAGCGGCCAGGTCTCGGTCAGCGCCGACAGGCTGGGGCAGTCCTCCCAGTGGTTGCGGGCCACCAGCGCGGCGCGCACGGCCGCCTCCAGCGTGGCCTCGGCCTCGCCCAGCAGCACGGCTGCCTCCTCGGCGGACTCGCCGAACACGCCCGCCAGGTCCACCGCGTCCAGCTCGTGCCGCGCCGCCAGGTCGATCGCCTCGCGCTGGCGTCCGCTGAGCGCGGCCAGCGCGCTGAGCGCCAGCATCCGCCGCTCCTCGCGGCGGGCGAACTGCTCCTCGCTCAGCTCCCCGTCGTCGACCTCGGCCGCCTCCTGCCCGACGTGCCGGGTCGGGCTGTCGCGGCGGCGCAGCGACTCCTTGCGGGCCAGCGCGTACAACCAGCCGCGCAGCCGCTCGGGCGTCTGCAGCCCGCCGACGTGCTCGCGCGCCGCGACCATGACGTTGCGCAGCGCCCCGGCCGCCTCGACGCGGTCCCGCAGCAGACCGTGGCAGTAGTCGTACAGGAAGGGCGCGTAGGTGTCGTACACCTCCGACAGCGCGATGACGTCCCCGACCCGCAGTGATTCCGCCAGCCGGGGGTCATCGAAACGGCCCTGTTCTGGCCCAGCGGCCACGACGATCCTCCCGTGCTCGATGATCTGAACATCCCCGCAACGAGCCCCGACGTCGGTCGGCCGACTCTGGGTGCCAGATCCTGCCATCAAATTCGGGAGATTTCAGAGCCATTAGGGACCGAAGGGACGCAGAGCGGCACGCTCCGTGGTCGTTTCGCCACGTGGACGGGCGGTTACGGAAAAGTTGTGATCTGAGTCTCGTCGCGGCGCGGGCGGTCGCCCCGACCGCACCCGGCCGCCGGAGAGCGCGCCCTCAGCCCTCCACGGCGGGATCGCCGGCCTGCGGGTCGCCGCCGTCCGGGGCCTCCGGGCAGCTCCAGGTCACGGTGGCCGTGCCCGAGGGAGCGAAGCGCACGCTGCCCGAGTGGCTTCCGGGCGGGCAGTCGGACGGACGCGACGCCGTCACGCCCGCCGTGCCGCCGCCGGACAGCCGCCCGCCGCCGGAGGCGCTCACGCCTCCCGACGTGCCGGTGACCGACCAGGTGACGGGCCCGCCCACCGCCCGCACCGGCACCGCGCACGACGACTGCCCCTCGGGGATCGCGCAGCCGCCGACCGCCAGGCGCCCGGCCGGGGCGCGGCTGGGCGGGGGCGTGCGGCGCGACGGCCGCGCCGACGTGCGCGGCGTCGGCGTCGGCGACGACAGCGACGGGCTGGGCGTGGGCGTGGTGGGCGTCGCGGACGGCTCGGGCGACGACGACCCGCTCGGCGACGGCTCGTCCGACGGTTCGGACGACGGATCGGCGGACGCGTCGGACGCGGACGGGTCAGGCGCCGCGCGGGTGCTCTTGGGGACCGCCCCGGTGTGCTGGCCGGACCCGAGCGGCACGAGGACGAACGCGCCCGTCACGATCAGCAGCAGCCCCGCCGCCGCGGCCGCGATGGGCAGCAGCCTGGGCACCGGACGGCGGCCGCGGGCGGCGCGTCGCTGCAGCCGCGCCACCGGCACCGGCCAGCCCCGGGTGTCGAACGGCTCGGCACGCCCGGCCGCCGCGGCCAGGTCGTCGGCCAGCCGGGGCGCGGTCGCGGTCGCCATGATCCGGGACGGCAACTCCGACGGCAGCAGCGCCACCGGCAGCACCTGCAGCAACCGCACCGTCGACACCCGCCGGTAGCGCAGCTCGGTGCACGTCGCGCAGTGCGAGATGTGCTTCAGCAGCCGGCGGGCGAGGGCGGGCGCCGGCGGCCGCGCCGGGTCGGCGTCCCCGGTCAGCTCCGCCGCCTGCGGGCACGCGGCCCGCCCGTCGCGGGCCACCAGGGCGACGGCCAGCGCGTCGTCCAGCCGCTGCCGCGCCGCGCCGGTCAGATCGGCGGCCTGCCGGGCGTCCATGCCCAGCACCGCGCCGACCTCCGCCGCTTCCAGGCCGTGCCGCAGCAGCAGGTCGAGGGCCTCGCGTTCGGTGCCGCGCAGGCTCGCCATCGCGCCGTGCACGAGCCGGCGGCTCTCGATGCGCTGCGCCCGCTCCGGCGCGTCCAGGAACACGTCCTCCACCTCGGGCGCCTCGCGGCGCTCGACGGGAAAGTCCGGTTCGGCGCGGCGGCGCAGGCACTCGTTGCGGATCAGGGCGTACAGCCAGGACCGGAACCTGACCGGTTCGCGCAGCACCCCGGCATGCGCGTACGCCTGCAGGAAGGCGTCGTGCAGCGCCCACGCGGCCGTCTCCTGGTCGCGCAGCAGCGCGTGGGCGTAGTCGTAGAGGCGTGCCGCGTAGCGGTCGACCACCTGCGCGAGGGCATCGATCGGCTCAAGGGGGCGGGGGCCGTCCCCCGCGGCGGCGCCGTCGTCGGCGGCGGCCAGAAACCGGGCGAGCCTGAGATCGTCCCCGCGATCGAGACTGGGCCAAGGGGACACGGATCCTCCCGCGAACTGAGACGTCGGCACCGCGACCGCCGTACGGGCCGCGACTGCTCTCCTTGCGAGCCGTGCCGTGCTCTCCTCCGGAACCTCGTGGGTCCGGCCCCGCCACGGGACACGGGGGGAAGGAAGGTTGGAGGCCCGACGGCCCCGCTCCCCGTCGGGCCTCCGTATAGATGACGGCCGACCCCCGCACCCGGTTGACACCTCTGACGAACAAATCTCGAAAAATCCGTCCGGCCTCTTCCGGCTCGGGGCCGCGCCCCCGTCCCAGCCGCTCCGGCCGTCCCCTGACGTGCGGTGACGCCTCTTCCGCGCCTCGGAGAAGGCTTCCGTAGCGAGGGCCGGAGAGAAGAAGCCGAACGCCCGG
>NZ_BAAAZG010000037.1:0-44305 GCF_039536785.1 Actinomadura miaoliensis | reverse complement strand
TTCGCCGGGCGTTCCGCGCGGCGCCTCCCGGCTCAGTCGGCGATGCGGCGCGACAGCATCTTCAGGAAGATCTTGGAGATCTCCCGCGGGGTCTGCGCCACCTGGACGTCGCCGTTGGTGAGCGAGGCGATCTGCTCCAGCTCGTTGCGGTCGGTGCCCGAGCCGAAGCCGATCATGTTGACCTGGATCGGCTTGTTCGGGTCGACCATCGCCTTCAGCCGGGACAGGGTCTGCTGGAGCGTGGGCCCGTCGGTGTCGTCGTTCTTGCCGTCGGTCAGCAGCAGGATCGAGTTGCCGAACTCGGGCTTGTAGGTGTCGTTCATCATCTTGTACGCGGCCAGCACCGTGTCGTACAGGCCGGTGTCGCCGCGCGGCTGGATCCGCCCCAGGTTCGACAGCACCAGGTTGCGGCGGGTGCTGGACCCGACCCGCTCGCCGAGCGGGCCGAGCGACACGATCTCCCGCCAGTCCTGGGCGCCCTGCAGCTTGGTGGAGAACACCCACGTGCCGAGCTCGGTGTCGTCGGACATCATGCTGAGCCCGCCCTGCGACAGCTGCGCGACGGCCTGCAGCCGCGTGGTGTTGGCGCCGACCTTCTCGGCCATCGAGCCCGACACGTCGATGACGGTGAGGATGCGCAGGCCCAGCGTCAGCTTCGACCACGCCTGCATGACCCGCGCCACGTCCGCGTCCTTCGGCGAGGGCAGCTTGCGGGGACGCGCCGCGCTCATCCCGACCCGCTCGCCGAATCCGGCGGGCGCCTTGCCGTCCGGTGTGCGGAAGCCCAGCTCCTGCATCTCCTGCCGGGACTTCTCGCCGGTCAGCTCCCGTTCGAGCAGCCGCGCGGCCTTGCGCTCGGCGCCGTCGCCGGTGGTGACGGTGAACGGGTAGTCCAGCGACAGCGTGCCCTCGACCGGGTACAGCGCCACCGCGGGCTCGGCCGGGCCGGTCCGGTTGAACGCGTACAGCGCCTGCTCGGACGACAGCGAGATCGGCTGCCGGCCGGTGCGGCCCTTGCGGAACCGGGTGAACTGCCCCTGCACGGTCGGGACCATGCTCTCGCGCACCGTGCGGACGATCCCGGTGAAGATCGAGTCGCGGTTGGGGTCGTTGGTCAGCAGGGTGCTGGTCACCATCAGGGCGCCCATCCCGGCGCCGTTGCGCGCCGGGTCCGGCACCAGCAGCCGCACCGAGCCGGCCGGGATCACCTGGTTCTTGGTCACCGCGCCGCCGGGCGTGCCGCCCGCGGCGTTCAGCAGGTTGTCCCACGACGGGTTGGCCGTGATGCCCTGTCGGCGCAGCTTCGTCGCCAGCGTGCGCGGCATGCCCACCACGACCGGGCTGCTCGCCAGCGACGTCCCCGGCGTCGCCGGGACGGCGTTCTTGCCCTTGTCGGACGAGCGGACCAGCGACGTCCACAGCGAGGTGTCGGGAATCCACACGTCGGGACGCCGGTTGGAGGCCGTCGGCACCGCCTGGCCCGACAGCAGCGGAGCGACCGACGAGGGCTCGGCCTTGGCGACCCTGGCCTGCGCGCACTTGCCGTCCACCTTGTGCCGGGCGTCGTTGAAGCGCTGCGCGGCCTTCACCACGGCGGGCTGGATGTCGGCGGACACCGCCACGTCCAGCACCAGCTTGTTGTCGTCACCGCAACTGCCGCTGACCTCCGCGAACGCGTACACGCCCACGCCGAGCAGCAGTGCCAGCCCGACCGCCCCGGCCATCGGACCGATCAGCGCGCCCGCGCTGCGCCGCCTCCTGCGCCGCCTGCCGTCGTACTCGCCGCCGCCGTACCCGCCGGAGCCGCTTGGGCCGCCGGGGCCGCCGCTTCCGAAGCCGCCCGAACCGCCGCTTCCATAGCCGCCGGAGTCACCGGAGCCGGAACCGCCGCCCGGGTAGCCGCCCGGGCCGCCGTCCGAACCGCGGAGGGACTCGTACTGGCCGTACCCCGAGGTCGCGGCGGGAGGCTGCGCGCCGGTGGGTGCCGGATGCGGCTCCGACTCGGCGGGACCGTACATGTTGGAGGACGTCGCCGACCGCCCGAGCCCGTAACCGCCCGCGTCGGACGCGCCGCTGAAGCCGCCCGCGCCGAACACCGGCTCCTCACCGGACTGCCGCGGCGTGAACCAGTCGGGGGTCTCCGCACCGCTCGCGGGCTGCGGGCCGCTCGCGGCCGGAGGCTCGCCCGGAATCGGCGGGGGCGTCGCACCGCCCGCGGGGGCTCCCGGCGCCGCACCGGCGGCCGGGTCGCTGGGCGGCGCGCCCGGTCCGGGCTGCGGTGCCTGCTGCGGTGCCTGCTGCGGTGCCTGCTGCGGTGCTTGCTGCGGACGCGGAGCGAACCAGTCGGCGGAACCGTCGTTCGCCGGACCGAAGACCGGCCTGGACGGGTCGATCCCATCGTCACCCCGAGCCCCCTCGGGGAGATCATTGTGATGACGTCCGCTCACGGCTGTCCTCGTTTCACCAGAAACCCACCGATGTTCCCCGGCACTGTAGTAGTACGAACTAGAGGTTACAAAAGACTCAATATCGATACTTTCGCAGGTCATGAGCGTAGAGCCACGTGCGGGCGTCCCGCAGGCCGCGGTCACCATGCGCGTCCTGCCCGATACCGGACACCGGGCAACCCGATGGGCACTCAGGATCGTCACTAGTGCAGGGGCACTGTGAGCCGGGACGGTCATCGGGGGGATCGTTGGGCGAGTCGAGCATGCGGCGACCGGCATCGCCGTCGAACACCGTCGGTCGCGTGGGCGCCGTCGTCGTTTGGGCGGGCGTCGTCTGGGCGGGCGTCGCCGCGTGGGGTCTGTGGGCCGGGCTCCGGTTCGCCGGGGGCGACCGGCTGCCCGGCCTGGGCGCGCCGTCCGCCCCGCTGCTGGCCTTCACGCCGTACGCGGCGGCGGCCGCGCCGCTTCCGGTGCTGGTCGCGCTGGTGTTGCGCCGCTGGTGGGCGGCGGTCGCGGCGACCGCGATCGCGGCCGCCCTGACGGCGGCCGTGCTGCCGCGCGCCGTTGCCGGCGGCGGCCCCGCCGCCCGGGGCCCGGTCGTCCGGGTGCTGACCGCCAACCTGCTGTTGGGCCAGGCCGATCCCGCTCGGATCGTCGACCTCGTCCGCCGCTTCAACGTTGACGTGCTCAGCCTTCAGGAACTGACGCCCGAAGCACGCGACCGTCTGGAACGGGCCGGGCTGGCACGCCTGCTGCCTCGCAAAGTGGTGGACGCCCGCTGGGGCGCCGCGGGTTCCGGCATCTACTCGCGCCATCCGCTGCGGGCACTGCCGTCGCCTCCGGGCATGTCGATGGCGTCCCCGCAGGCCGAAATCACCCTCCCCGGGGGCCGCCGCGTCGCGGTCACCGCCGTGCATCCGGTTCCGCCCCTGTCTGCTGAGGAGTTCCGCCAGTGGCGCCGCGACCTCGCCGGACTGCCCGCCGCCGCAACCGCGGCGCATTCCGGCGGGACGGGCCCAGGCGTCGCCTCCACGCCGGTGCGGATTCTCGCGGGCGATTTCAACGCCACGCTCGACCACGCCACTCTGCGCAACCTCATCGAACGCGGCTATGCCGACGCCGCGGATCGGGCGGGCGCCGGGCTCGTCCCGACCTGGGGGCTTCGATCGGCGCGTCCGCCGCTGGCCATCGATCACGTGCTGGTGGACGAGCGGTGCGCCGTTCGCCGGGTCACCGTGCACGACCTGCCCGGCAGCGACCACCGGTCCCTTTACGCCGAGATCCGGCTTCCCTAGGCCTCGAACGTCCTTGCTGGACGGATTCCGACCGGTTGCTGAATGGGATCTGGATCCCCTCTGAATGCCGCGGATACCGGGGGCCGTGACCTGAACCGGCCACTCGAACGTGGCGGAATGGCCGTATCCGGCCAGCCGATCCGGTTTGGGCGCCGATGGCGCGGGAGCGGTGCTGACGGCGCCGTCGCGTGGAGGCGGCAGAATTGGGGCATGGCCCGGTTCGTCACGGTCTCCGATCCCGCCGACCCACGGCTGGCCGACTACGTGCGGCTGCGCGACGTCAACCTGCGCAAGAGCCTGGAGGCCGAGCACGGGCTGTTCGTCGCCGAGGGGGAGAAGGTCATCCGCCGGGCCGTGGGCACCGGGTACCCGGCGCGCTCGTTCCTGATGGCCCGGCGCTGGGTGGAACCGCTCGCCGACGTGCTGGAACGCACCGACGCGCCCGTGTACGTGGCGGACGACGCCACCGTCGAGGCCATCGCGGGCTTCCCCGTCCACCGCGGCGCCCTGGCCTCGATGCAACGGCTGCCCTTGCCCGCCGTGGAGGACCTGCTGGCCGGCGCCCGCCGCGTCCTGGTGCTGGAGGACCTGGTCGACCATGCCAACGTCGGGTCCATCTTCCGCTGCGCCGCCGCGCTCGGCGTGGACGCCGTGGTGCTGTCGCCGCGCTGCGCCGACCCGCTCTACCGGCGATCCGTCAAGGTGTCGATGGGGGCGGTGTTCGCCATCCCCTACGCCCGCATGACGTCCTGGCACGACGGCCTGTCGGTGCTTCGCGCGGCGGGCTTCACCCTGCTCGCGCTCACCCCCGACCAGTCGGCCGTCCCCCTCGACAAGGCGCTGGCCACCGGCCCGGAGCACCGGGCCGACCGTGTCGCGCTCATGCTCGGCTCGGAGGGCGACGGACTGTCGTCACGCTGGCTGGACGAGGCCGACCAGCCCGTCTGCATCCCCATGAGCGCCGCCGCCATGGACAACGGCGTCGACTCGCTCAACGTGGTCGCCGCCGCGGCCATCGCCTGCCACGCCCTCATGCGCTGAACGACGGCGGGCCGGCAGCCCGCGCCCCTGCGACGTCGTCACTTGCCGAAGACGCCGCGGCGGGGCCGGCGGTGGGCGCCCTTCGAACGCTTCGGCGCCGCGGACCCCTTGACGGCGGCCGCCGTGCCGGGGGCGGCACGGCGCCGTCCCAGCCGAAGCTGCGTCAGCAGCAGGGAGAACGCCGCCAGCAGCGCGGCCAGCCACGCCACCTGCGTGCTCGCCATCTGCTCGAACGTCAGGTCCTGCGCGACAGGCGCCTTGTTGTTGCGCAGCCTGCTCTCCGGGGTCGGCGTCAACTGCCCGGGTGCGACCGACGGGTTCGGCGGCGCGATCGACGGCAGCGACACCCCCGGGGTCGCGGGCGGCGTGAACGACGCGTTGGGCGACGGCGGCGTGTAGCTGGACCCGGACGAGCCGCTCCCGTTGCTCCCCCCGGAACTGGAACCGGACCCGGAGCTGTCGTTGTCGCTGTCGTCGTCGTCCTTCTCCTTGCCCTCCTTGCCATCGGAGGGCCCCTTCCCCTTACCCGGCGACAGAGTCGGCGACGTCGTAGGCGTAGGACTCGGCGACGGTGGCTTCGTCGTCGGCGGCTTCGGCATGAACTTGACCGACACGGTGTCGAACGCGGGGTCGGTCTCCTCTGAGACGACCAGGAGCCTCACCGTGACGGTCTGCTCGGCCTTGATGTCCGCAGGAACGCCGATCTTCGCCTCGATCTTCTTCGCGTTGTCCGCACCGACCTCGATGTCGCCCAGCTTGCAGTCGGTCCGGCACTCCGGTTCGGTGAATTTCGCGAGGTCGGCCGGTTTGGCGGTGAGGGACTTAAGCGTGACGTTCTCGATCGTCTCCCCCTCGGCGGAGACGATCGCCGTGATGACGATGGGCTCGCCGGGTTTCTCCTGCGTAGTCGGGGACGCGGTGACCGTCACGGTGAGTTTTGGGGCTGGGGCGTCGTCGGCGGCGAGGACCGGGGCGGTGCCCGCGGCGAGGATGGCCGCGGTGCCGAGCCCCAGGACGAGCGGACTACCTGCCGATCGGGAGAGCACCGCTCCCGCACCTCCGTCGGTTCGTCGTCGTTGACCGCCGTGACGCCGGGGCAGCGGTCACCCCGGGCGCGCATTCCGCATCATGCGAACACGGATCGACGATCCAAATCAACCCTGATGCCCGTGTTTTCATCGCTCCGTAGCACCTCGGCGCGGCGCAGGACGTCTCCTACTGGAACTCCCGTGCGGTCAGATGAGTTCCTCGCGCACGTCGAGGACCTCGTTGCGCGGCGCCCACGCCTGCCACACGCCGTGGTCGACGCGGTCCAGGCCGAGCCGTTCGGCGACCGGCGCGCGGCCGCCCGCGTACTCCACGCGCAGCCACGTCTCGTGCTCGCCGACCACGATGAACGGCTCGCCGCGCCACGTGCACACGGTGCGCACGTACCGCAGGTCCTCGATCTCCGAGGCGGGCACCACGCGCCGGTACCGGCCCGGCCGCAGCTCCTCGAAACCGTCGGTGGGGTCGGGCGTGTAGAGCCGGACGTCCCCGTCGGCGCCCGGCACCGCCTCGAACTCGCGGCCCAGCCAGCGGGCGACGTACCCGTCCCGGATCATCGAGGTGCCTCCGTCCGGTCACCGCCCCGGCCGTCCGGCCCGGCGCCGGGTCCGTCGTCCGGCGGGGTCTCGGGCCGCAGCCATGCCAACTGGTCCGGGTCGTACATGGCGACGAACCGCTCGGACCTGTCCATGCCCAGGTAGTACATCTCCGCGCCGTAGGGGAGACGCACGCTGTCGACCTTGTACTCGCGGATCGAGCCCGCGCTGCCCGGCGCGAACCCGCCGCCGTGGAACGGCGCCCGTTCGATGACCCAGCCGGAGTCACCCCAGGCGGCCAGTTCCTCCTCCGTCTGCCCGCCGAACGGGACGCGGTAGAGGTCGGGGCAGTAGGCGGGCCAGCGGATGACGTACACGCCGTCGTCCCCGGGCGTGAACGGCGACCCCTCGTACAGCAGGCCCAGCGCCTCGTACAGCTGCATCGGCGTCTGCAGTTCGGCGACGTCCACGGTGGGGTGCACGAAGCCGCCCACCCGGTCGTATCCCTGCTCCAGGTACCAGCCGACGTGGCCGTGCGGGACGACCTTCTGCATGATGACGGGCTGCGCGGTCCGTTCGGGGTCCGGTTCGGGCACCGACGGACGGGCCGCCTGCACGTAGGGCTGCGACCGCGGTTCGGGTTCCGGTTCGGCGACGGCCTCCGGCTGCTGCGGCTGCGGTGGCGCGTCGGGGGGCGAGGCGAAGGACTGCGGCGCCGTGTCGAGCGGGTCGGCGGCGGACGGCGCCGGGGGCTCGGGACGCGGCTGGACGAGCCCGACGCGCACGGCCCACTCGCTGAGCGACCGTACCTGGTCGCCGCTCAGCGAAGCGCCGATCCGGGTGCCCGGGTTGAGCAGCATGGCCCAGTCGTCACGCGGCCAGGCGGCGATGAGCTCGCGGAAGTCGGCGTACACGAACCGCGACTCCGGCAGCACCTCCCGCAGCCGCACCAGCGAGGTGAACACCTGCACGGCGGACGGCCCGTGCAGCGCCGCCTCCCAGCGGAAGTCCCGCTGTACGGGCGTGACCTCCAGCGGCGCGTCCTGCGGAATGGGCACCAGGACGTTGGCCGCCAGCAGCACGCGCAGGAACGCGTCGGAGTCGCCGCTCTGCACCGCCTCGTACAGCTCCTGGTCGATGCGGTTGCCCGGCTCGAACTCCGCTTCGTCGGCGGGGTGCCGCGGGCGGCGTTCGGGCGCCGGCTCGGGGCCGGGCGGCGCGGCGGCGGAAACCGGCTCGACGGGCCGCGGGCCCGGCTGGTGCGGCGGCTCCGGCGCGGGCGGCAGGCCCATCGGGGAGGTGACCGGCGCGGCCCCGGGCACCTGCGGAGGCTCCGCCGGACGCGGCACCGCGCCCTGCGCCGGATCGGCGGCGTGCGGCTCGGACACCAGCGGCTGCTCGGAGGCGAGCGGCGGTTCGGGGACGAGCGGCTGCTCAGGGCCGTGCGGCGGTTCGGGCCTGTGCGGCGGTTCGGGCGGGAGCGGCTGCTCCGCCGTGCGCGAGGGGTCGGCCGCGAGCGGCTGCTCAGGGGCGAGCGGCTGCTCGGGGGCGAGCGGCTGCTCCGGCGTGCGCGGGAGTTCCGCCGGACGCGCGGGTTCGAACGGCGACGGCTCGGCGGCACGCGGCGGTTCGGGCGTCGGCGAGGGCTCAGCCGCACGCGGCTGTTCCGGGGCGGGTGCGCCCTCCTCGGCGTGCGGCGGCTCGGGCGGGTGCGGAAGGTCGGCCGCGAGCGGCGGCTCGGCGGGGCGCGGCGGCTCGCCGAACGGAGGCTGTTCCTCCGCGCGCGGCAGCGGCGCGGGCTCCGCGGCCTGGCGAGTCTCGGCGGAGACGAGGTCGGCGAGGTCGCCGAGATCCGGGGTGGTGACCGTCGGGTCGCCCGCCAGCGGGGAGGCCGGGGCCGCAGGCGTCTCCGGCGGCGCGGGCGGCTGCGGCGGCGCCGCCGGAGTGGCGGGGGCCTCGGCCGGAGACGGTGCGGCGCCGGCCGAGCCCCTGAGGGCGCGGACCTGCTCGCCCGGCAGGCTGGCGTCGATGGGCGTGCCCGGGTTGAGCACGAGGGTCCACTCGGCGTCCGGCCACGCCGACACCATCTCCAGGAAGCTCGGCATCACGAAGCGCGACGAGCCGAGGGCCTCGTTCATCCACTTCAGCGAGGTGAAGACCTGCACGGACACGGTGCCGTGCACCCGTACCGGGCCCCACGGGAACTCGGGGTCGTCCGGCGTGATTCCCCACGGCGTGTCCGGCTCGGCGGGCACCAGCACCTGCGCGCCCAGCAGGATCTTGAAGAACGCGTCGGTGTCGCGCCGGGCCGCGGCCTCGAACAGCTTGCGCTCCACGTCGTTCTGCGGCTCGAAGTCCTCCGACTGGCGGCGGGCAGCGCGCTGGTCGGCCCACCGCGCCAGCCCGGGAAGCTGCTGGGCGACGACGGTGCCGCCCGCCGGGGAGCCCGAGTTGACCGCCAGCGCGTGGCCGTGGTCGGGCCAGTACCGCAGCAGCGCGGTGAACGGCAGCCGGATGAACTCCCGTCCGAACCCGAGCGCCTCGGTGGCCTCCATCAGCCGTTCGGGGGAGGTGAACACCGGGACGACCGGGGCGGCGTCGATCTCCCGCACCAGCCACGGGAAGCCGGGCCGCCCGGGACGCAGCGTGTAGTCGATGTCGTCCGGGACGGGCATCAGCAGTTCGGCGTCGGCCAGCGTCTGCAGGAACAGGTCGTGGTCGTTGCCGGCGGCGGCGCGCAGGAGCTCCCGCTCGACGTCGTTGGCGGGACGGAACTCGGGGCGGCGCTCCTGGGACGGCGGCAGGTCGCGGTGCTGGTCCTGCAGCTCCTCCCAGGGCGCGGACTCGGCGGCCGACTCGGCGGCGGCCGCGGCCTGCGGGTCGTCGACGATCGCGGGCACGTCCACGAGCGTGTCGTCGGGCGACGGCGGGCGCGCCGGAGCGCGGGCGACGAGCCGGTCGCCGGGGGCGGGCAGGTTCGCGGGGGGCTCCGCCTCGCCCGGCGAGGGCTGCTCCGCCGTCGCGGCGGGGACCTCCCCGGCGACCGGGTCGCGCGGCGCGGGCGGCGGGGCGTCGGCCGGTCCCGGCGCGGGCGGGACGTTCGGGATCGGCGCGGGCGGCTCCACCGGATGGGCGGCCGCCGGTTCGGCTATCGGCGCGGCGGGCGGCGCGGGCGGGCCCTGCGGGACGTCCGGTACCGCGGGCGTGGGCGCCATGGGGGGTGCCGCCGGGGCGTCCCCGAGCGGTGCGGCGGGTGTCGCGGGACGGTCCGCGTACCCGTGCGGAGCCGCCCCCTCGGGCTCGGCACCCGGTTCGGGGCGCGGTTCGGCGGGCAGCGCGTGCGCGCCGGTCGCCTCGGCCGGCGGAACGTCCACGGGCGGGACGTCCACGGCCGGGACGTCCACGGGCGGCACGCCCACCGTGGAGGAAGGGACGCGGCGTCCGGCCATCGGGGGCCGCGGGTCACCCTCGGCGATCTGCCGGATGAACCAGGCGGGCAGCCGGCCCTCGATCGGCAGCGCCACGTCCAGCGCGTCGCGCGCGGGCGCGTCGACCGCCAGCCACCAGCGCGGGTGCGGCCAGTTCTGTGCCAGGTCGGCGAACGTCAACCGCAGGAAGTGCTGGTAGGCCGGGCCGAGGCAGGCGCGCATCGCGGCGGGCGAGGTGTAGGCCAGCACGTGGGTGCGGCCCTCCTCCTCCTGGGTCGGCCACGTCGGCTGCGCCTGGTTGGCGAGCACGTCGTCGATGAGGTCGGGGGGCACGGGGATCACCAGCTCGCTGTCGGCGAGCAGGCGGAAGTACCCCTCGTGGTCCCCGGCCCGCACCGTCTCGTGCAGTCGGCGCTCCAGTTCCGACGTGGGTCGCCACGCGTCGGCCACGGTCGCCTCCCCCTGTTTCATGCCGCGCTGTCCCTGCTGTATCCGGCGCCGTCACGGGTCCGGGTACGGACCTGCCTACGCTACATGGGCGAACAGGGCGAAAGCGCATCATCGTCCGCGGTTCAGGACACGGCACCGATGACGCTCAGCGCCTTCACCAGACGGTCGACGTGTTCGTCGGTCGTCCCGAGGCCCAGGCTGGCGCGCACCGCCGAGGCCGGGGCGGAGGCGTCCGCGCAGCCGCCGTCGCCGGCCGCGCGCGGGGTGTCGGGCCGGTCGTCCGGCCGGTCGGCCAGCAGGTGCCGTACGAATGGATGAGCGCAGAACTTCCCGTCCCGGACGCCGATGCCGTACTCACCGGACAGCCTAAGCGCCACGTCGCGCGCGTTCCAGCCGTCGACGGTGAAGGACACGATTCCCACCCTCGGGTGACGCTCCCCCCACAGGTTCAGCTCCCGCACCGCGGGAACGCGGGCGAGCCCCCGGCGCAGCCGGGCCAGCAGCCGCTCCTCCTCGGCGACGAGCGCGTCCCACCCGGCGGCGGCCAGCGTCTCGCACGCGGCGGCCAGCGCGACCACGCCCAGCACGTTCGGGGTGCCCGCCTCGTGACGCTGCTGCGGGTCGGCGGCCCAACGGGTGCGCTCGCCCACGGACGCGGTGGCGCCCCCGCCCTTGAGGTACGGCTCGGCGGCGCGCAGCCAGTCGGACCGTCCCGCCAGCACGCCCGCCCCGAACGGCGCGTACAGCTTGTGCCCGGAGAACGCGACGTAGTCCAGGCCGAGCGCGGACATGTCCAGCGGCCGGTGCGGGACGAGCTGGGCGGCGTCCACGGCGATGCGGGCGCCGCGCCGCCGCGCCACCTCCGCCAGCTCGGCGACCGGCCACAGCTCGCCGGTGACGTTGGACGCCGCCGTGACGACCAGCAGCCGCGGGCCCTGCGGCGCGGCGGCCAGCGCCCGGTCGGCCGCGGCGATCGCCTCGGCCGGGGTCGCGGGCGCGGGCAGCCGCACCGCCCGCCGCCACGGCAGCAGCGTGGCGTGGTGCTCGGTCTCGAACACCACGACGGTGGTGCGGGGCGGCAGCGCGTGCGCCAGCAGGTTCATCGCGTCGGTGGTGTTGCGGGTGAACACGACCGACGCCCGGTCCCAGGCGCCGATGAAGGACCGCACGGTCTCCCGCGCGCGCTCGTAGGCGTCCGTGGTGACCTGGGAGGCGTACCCGGCGCCGCGATGCACGCTGCTGTAGTACGGCAGCGCCCGTGTGACGGCGTCGTGCA
This sequence comes from Actinomadura miaoliensis, assembly GCF_039536785.1. NCBI lineage: Bacteria > Bacillati > Actinomycetota > Actinomycetes > Streptosporangiales > Thermomonosporaceae > Actinomadura > Actinomadura miaoliensis. The sequence continues at coordinate 32,785 of NZ_BAAAZG010000037.1, read as the reverse complement.
CCGCCTCAAGACACGGCGCGCTGGCGGCGTAGTCGAAGTTGGCGTACGGGACGTGGCGCCCGTCCTCCAGCGGCACCGGCGCGTCCGCACCGACGATCCGCGGAAGTCGAGTCGGCGTAGACGCGGTTTGCTGCGTCCAAGAGGAGAGAGGGAAGGGGCGGGTGAACGTCGTGACAGCGGACATACGCGTGACCTCCTGCGGGATCCAGGGATCCCGGGAGGCGTCCGCGGGATCCGCGCTTGCCGGACGCGGTGTGCGACGTCCGGCCGGGTCCTCACCCGGGGCACCCCATCGCGGACGAAGGGTTGCCGGCCAGCAAGCCGGGGCTTGGCGCTGGCGCTCATGACCTTGTGCGGAAGTATAGGCGGATGTCGACGGTGATCGAAGGGGAGGGTGCGATGCGGTACGGGACGGCCGGGAGGCTGGCCCAGGCGCTGGCGCTGCTCGGTGCGGCCGGGACGCTGACGGGCTGCGGGCTGTCCGGCGGCAATACCGGCCAGGTCTGCGCCGACACCAAGAAGGCGTTCCAGCAGTACGTCTCCCAGGTGCGAACCGTGTCGGCGAACGACCCGGCGCAGTGGAAGCAGGCCACCGACCGGTTCGCCGGACGCGTCGACGTCCTGGCCCGCCAGGCCGAGGACGAGAAGCTGAAGAACGCGCTCAGGACGGAGGCGACCCGCCTGCGCGGCGCCGCCGCGGGCGTGGGCACCGGTGACGCGGCACAGCTCAACGCCGTGATGACCGACGCCCCCGACCGCATCGGGGCAGCCTGCGACTGAACACGGGGCTCGAGAACGGCGGAGGGGCCCGGCGAGATGCTCGCCGGGCCCCTCTCGTGTTCACGTCTCGCCGGTGTCGGCCGCGCCGCGCCGCGCCGGGTGGACGTCGGCTGTGGCAGCGGCCGCGTGCCGGGGGCGTGCCGGCCGGGTGCTAACCCTCCGGGCGGGGCGGGATATCGCCGCCTCCGCCGTCGCCCCCGCCGCCGTCGCCTCCGCCGTCACCGCCACCGGTGCCGCCGTCGCCTCCGCCGTCGCCTCCGTCGCCGGTACCGCCGCCGGGCGGCGGCACCGGGTCCCTCGGAATGTCCGACGGCGGCCTGCTGGACGGCCGGCCCGGACGTTCCGGCACGGACGGCCGCAGCCCCGGCCCACGCGTCGTCGGAACGTCGTTCTGCCGCCCGTCCGGCTCGCCCACGTAGGAGCCGGGGGAGACCGACGGTGATCCGAACTCCTTGGGCGTGTAGCCCTTGGCGTTCACCGCGCGGCTGACATAGGAGTGCCAGATCTGCGCGGGCAACTGGCCGCCGTACACGCCGTACCCGGGGATGACCAGCGGCTTGCCGTCGCTGCGGAACATCGCCACCGACGTCGCCAGCTGCGGGATGAACCCGTTGAACCAGATCGCCCGGCCCGCGTCGGTGGTGCCGGTCTTGCCCGCCACGTCACGGCCGTCGGGCAGCTGGGCGTTGCGGCCGGTGCCCGCCTCGACCACGCGCCGCATCGCGTACGTGGCGTCCCGCGCGACCTGCTCGTCGAACACCCGCTTGCCCTTCTCGGAGAAGCGGGTGGTCTTTCCGGTGTTGTCGGTGACCGACTTCACCACGTACGGGGTGTGGTGCACGCCCTCGGAGGCGAACGTCGCGTACACCCCCGCCTGCTGCACCGGATGCACGGAGATCGTGCCCAGCGGGAACGTCGGGTACTTGTTGGCGCCGTTGGCCGTCAGCTGCGACTTGGGGATGCCCATCTTCTCGGCCATCTTGGTGACCTTGTCCAGGCCGACCTTCTGCCCCAGGTTGACGTAGGCGGTGTTGACCGAGTTCTGCGTGGACGTGACCAGGTTGATCGTGCCGTAGCTGCGGTTGCCGTCGTTGTGGATCGGCGAGCCGTTGTAGTACTGCGGCGAGCTGCCGTCCACGTAGGTGTTCAGGCTCATGCCGCTGTCGAGCGCGGCGGCCAGCACGATCGGCTTGAACCCGGACCCGGCCTGCGCCCAGTCGCTGAACGCGCTGCTGAGGGCCTCCTCCAGGTAGCCGCGTCCGCCGTAGAACGCCAGCACCTGCCCGGTCTCGGGGTCGACCGAGACCAGCCCGGTGCGGATCTGCGTGCTCATCCGCTTCGGGAGGTTGCCGCGCACCGCCTGCTGCGCGGCGTCCATCAGCTCCTTGTCGAACGTCGTGGTGATCTTCAGGCCGCTGCGGTTGATCTCGTCCTCGGTGTAGCCGCGCCGCTCGGTCAGCTCGCGCTTGGCGATGTTGACCATGTAGCCCTTCTGGCCGCCGAGGATGTTGGTGACCTTCTGCTTGACCGGCTGCGGGAACGTCATGCGCGCCGCGTCCGCCGAGGTCACGGCGCCGTCGCGGACCATGTTGTTCACCACGGCGCGCCAGCGGCTCTCGGCGTAGGCGCGCGTGGAGCCCGACGGGTCGGCGAAGTTGCTGGGCTGCTGGATCGCCGCCGCCAGGTAGGCGCCCTCGGCCGGGGTGAGCTGCCCCACGTCCTTGCCGTAGTACGCCCGCGCCGCGGCCTGCACGCCGTAGGCGTCGCGGCCGAAGTAGATGGTGTTGAGGTACTGCTCCAGGATCCAGTCCTTGGACTTCTCCCGGCCCACCTTCAACGAGACCATGATCTCTTTGAGCTTGCGGGTGATCGAGCGTTCCTTGCCGATGCCGCCGTAGTAGTTGCGGACCATCTGCTGGGTGATGGTGGACCCGCCCTGCAGCTGCTCGCCGGAGACCGTGGACCAGAAGGCGCGCAGCGTACCCGGCACCGACACCCCGGGGTCGTCGTAGAAGCTGCGGTTCTCGGCGGCGATCACCGCGTCGCGCACGCCCCGCGGGATGGTGTCGAGCCGGACCGCGTCCCGGTTCACGCCGGTCTTGGCGATCTGGGTCTTGCCGTCGGAATACAGGAACGTCGGCCCCTGCGCGACCGCCTCCTCCTGAGGGGACGGCACCGGCGTCAGCAGGTACGCCACACCGAACGCGGCCACGGCCAGCCCGACGAGGCCCAGCACCACGAAGAGCACCCGCCGCCCGATGCGCGCCGCCTTGCCGCGCTGCTTCTTGTGCTTCTTCTTCGCGTCCATACCCCCCTTCCGCGCCTTCTTCGTCGTGTCCGCCGGAGGCTTCGCCGCCGCGACCTCCTGCTGCGCGGCGGCCGTCTTGTCCGCCCCAGCATCCCCGACGTCCTCGGACGCGGTCTCGTTCTTGTCCTTAGCGTCGCCGGAACCAGACGTGGCGTTGGTGTGAGCGGACGCCCCGGCTTCGCCGTCCGCGCCCGTCGCGGTGGACGGTGCCGCGGGCTCGGGCGGGTCGATGACGGTGAGGTCGGGTGTCGTCGCGGCGGCTCCCGCGCTCTGCTTCGCGTTCCCGGCGTCGCTCGCGTCCGCTGCGGAGGCCGCTGCGGTGTCCGCTGCTGTCTCCGCGCCCGCACCGCTCTTCCCGGCCACGCGTTCGTCGGCGTTCGCGGTGGCGCCCGCGTCCGCGTCGTTGCCCGCGTCCGCGTCGTTGCCCGCGTCGGCGGCGGTGTCCGCGTCCGTACCGGCGCTGGTGTCCGTGACGGTGGACGGAGCCGCGGGCGCGGGCGGGTCGATGACCGTGAGGTCGGGTGTCGTCGCGGCCGCACCCGCGCTCTGCTCGGTGTTGCTCGCGTCGCCGGCGTCCGAGCCGTCGCCCGCGTCCGCCGTGGTGCCCGCGGCCATGTCGGTGCTCGCGTCCGCGGCGCCGCTGGTGTCCTTGGCGGTGCCGGTGTCCGCGTCATCGCTCAGGTCCACGGTGGTGCCCGCGTCGGCGGCGTCGAGCTCGGACACGGTGTCGTCTTCGTCCGTCGGGGCGCCGGGGGTGGACGCGGGGTCGCCTGCGTCATCGGTGGCGGGGACGGGTTGGGGCGTGGCCGTGTCCGTCGTGCCGTCGGCCTGCGCGTCGGGTGAGGCGTCCTCCGACACGGCAGGGGGCTCGACGGGAGCGGTGTCCGTGGACGGCTCGGCCGGGTCGGCCGGGTCGGCGGGGGAGGTGCCGTCGCGCGCGTCCTCGTCGTCGGCGAGAGACAGCGTCTGCGTGGCGGCCGGGTCCCCGGCCTCGGCGATGTCGGCGGTGTCGGCGGTGTCGGCGGCCGGCGCGTCGTCGGCCGGCGCCTTGCCTTCGTCGCGTGTGTCCCGCTCGGCCGCGGCCTGGGGCGTTTCGCCGTCCGCGGGAACGGCCTTGTCGGCCGTGAGGTCGTCGTCGAGGTCGCCCTCGCTCGGCCCGGCGGGCTCGGTGCCCCCAGGGCTCCTGTCGGTGTCGCTCACAAGCCCCCCGTGATGATTTCGTTACAGACGATACCGGAGGGGAGTGATGGATTACGGCCGGTCACTGTGCACTCCCGTTGGCTTTCTCACTACAGGGACGATCAAGCGGCGCGGAGGGTTGTCCGGTGCCGCCTGACGTGGTTCTTGACACATTTCACCGGCGACGACAAAGCAACGGCGGGGCGCCCTCCAGGGTGCCCCGCCGTTCGCGCGTTTCCGCGTCGTGCGGCTTGCCGCGCTATGCCGTCGCGCGCCGTTTCACCAGAGGGTCACTTGGGGACCGTGCCGAGGATGTCGACGACGAACACCGTGGTGTCGTCGCCCTTGATCCCGGCCTGCGGGTTGCCCTCCTTGCCGTACCCCTGGTCCGGCGGAAGGATCAGCATGACGCGGCTGCCGACCTTCTGGCCCTGCAGCCCCTTGAAGAAGCCCTTCATGCCCTCGGTGGTGTTGAGCGGGAACATGGCGGGCGAGCCCTTGCTCCAGCTGTTGTCGAACTCCTTGCCGTCCCGCCAGATCACGCCCTTGTAGTTGACGAACGCGGTGTCGTCCTTGGTGGTCTTCGGGCCGGTCCCCTCGATGAGGGTCTTGACCTGCATGTCCTTGGGCGGGTCGGCCTTGGGCACGGTGAGCTTGGGTCCCTTGCCCGCCTCCATGGCGCCGACGGACGGCAGGTCCTTGTCGTCCAGCGGCTTCGCGGTGCCCTTGGCCTCGGCGTTCTTCGGGTAGACGGCGAGGACGTCCACCACGAAGACCACCGCGTCGTTCTCGCCGAGCCCCATCTGCGGGCCGGCCTGGCCGAAGCCCTCCTTCGGCGGGACCTGCAGCACCACGCGGCTGCCCGCGGTCTGCCCGACCAGGCCCTTGTCCAGGCCCTTGACCTCGGTCTTGCCGATCGGCATCGGCACGACCTGCTGGCCGGCGGGCAGCTTGTAGGACGACTGCAGCTCCTTGCTGGTGCTCTCGTCGGCCTTGTCGCCGGTGCCCTTGGCCCACTGGTAGAAGACGAACTTGACCAGCGCGGTGTCGCCGTTGGCGATCTTGGTGCCGGTGCCCTTGATCTTCTGGCTCACCTTCAGCTCGTTCTCGGGGACGAGCTTCTTGGGGATGGTGACCTTGGGCGACTGCCCGAACGCGCCGGTGACCTCGATCTGCGGACCGGGGCGGGTGACGTACCACGTCGTGGCGCCCGCGATGGCCAGCACCGCCACCAGCGTTCCCGCGATGCCCAGGCGGCGGCGCTTGCGGGCCTGCGCGGCGGTCAGCGCGGACGGACGCGGGCCCCGGCCACGCCCGCTGCTGATGCCGTGCGGGGTGAACTCCGGGCTGCGGATGTTCTTGGCGTTCGGCAGCTTGGCCTTGACCGCCGGTTCCCCCCGGGGCTTGTCATCCTCAGACATGTTTCCTCACTCGCTCCGGGCTCGACGACACCACGAGTCGACCACCTTTCCAGCTCCGGCCTAAGGGCGGCGTGAAAAGCCGGGAAAGGAGGCCGGGTCGCAATCTACCGGCCGCTTCGTGATGCCGGGCCGGTCACGTGCGGGATCCTGCGCACCTGCCGCCTGGGTGGCCCTTCGTCTCGGTACGCCAGGCATCCTAGTGCCGCGCCGTCTCGGGACCGGCCGACGTTCGGCCGGGCCGCCTCCTTTTCATCGGAAGGCGTTCAGCGGCGGACGACCGGGGCCTGCCGGTCGATCTCCCATCCCAGCGCGAGGACCATGTCGTCGAACGCCTCGACGCCGTACCGGGCGCGCAGCGCGGGGTACACGTTCTTGCGCGCGGCCTGGCGCAGCAGGTCGCTGAGGGCGGTGTGGTGGACGGGGCGTCCGGACGACAGGTCGTCGTAGGAGGTCCGCGCGACCCGCAGCAGCTCGGGATGCGGGGCGGACTCGCTCATGATCATGCGGACGGCGTCGGTGAGCTCCATGCCCCCGGAGTGTAGGGAACGCCATGGGCGCCCCCCGGCCGTTCTGGCGCCCCGGGCAGGATTCGAACCCGCGACCAACTGCTTAGAAGGCAGCCGCTCTGTCCAACTGAGCTACCGGGGCCTGCTGCTACGGAGGTGAGGGTACTACTGAGCCTGACCTGCGTGCGACAGGCATTTCCCCGCATCGGGCAAGGTCCGGGCGGTGCCGGGCCGCCCGGACCGCCGTTTTCCACGGCCGCCGCGGCCCTCGGCGAGCGGACCGCCTTCCCGCGCGGCCGGAATGGGCCACGGGGCCGGCGCTCCGGACCGCCCCCGGCGTCGTTTCCCGGCCGGCGGAGCCGATTCGGCGAGGGGACGCGGCGTCGCGGTGATCATGGCGGCGGCGCGGGACTGATCGGTTGGACGATTCGTTGATCGGCTGATCCGAACCGGCGGAGCGCCTAAGGTCTTGCTCCGTGGCTGTGAACGTGGAGATGCCGCTCTCCGGCGGGGACGTCACGGAGGGCGTCGTCCGGGTGGGGGACACGGTGCGCCGGCCCATGGGCCCGCACACCCCGGCGGTGCACGGGCTGCTGCGGCATCTGGAGAGCGTGGGATTCGACGGGGCGCCGCGCGTGCTGGGCGTCGACGACCGGGGCCGGGAGATCCTGACGTGGATGCGGGGTGAGACGCCGCGCCGTCCGCTGCCCCGGTACGCGGCCACCCGGGAGGCGCTGGCGGGGGTCGCGCGGCTGCTGCGGCGCTACCACGACGCCGTCGCCTCCTACGAGCCGCCGCCCGGGGCGCCCTGGGACGACCGGGCCGTCTCCGGCCTGGACGACGAACCCGAGATCATCGGGCACTGCGACGTGACGCCGGAGAACGTGGTGTTCCGCGCGGGCGAGCCCGTCGCGCTCATCGACTTCGACCTGGCGCGTCCGACGAGCCGGCTGTACGACGTGGTGACCGCGCTGCGGCACTGGGCGCCGATCGCCGATCCCGCCGACCGGGACGCGCGGCTGTACGGCGCGGACGTGGGCGCCCGGCTGCGGCTGTTCTGCGACGCCTACGGCTTGGACCGTGACAGCAGGCGGCGGCTGCTGCCCGCCGCGCGGCTGCGGTTCGAACGCTCGTACGAGGCGATGCGCTTCCGGGCCGAGCACCTGGGCGGCGGCTGGGCTCGCATGTGGCGGGGCGGCGCCGGGCCGCGCATCCGCCGCGCGCAGGACTGGCTGGAACGCAACTGGGACGACCTCGACGCGCACCTCTGCTAGGGGCATGCCGTAGAGATGTCTCCATGACATCGAAGTGGGTGGGCCGGGGTTCGCCTGAGGGACTGCTGCTGGGCGTCGCGCTCGACGCGCTGCTGGGCGATCCGCGGCGGGGGCATCCGGTGGCGGCGTTCGGCCGTGCGGCGTCGGCGTTGGAGCGGCGCGTCTACGCCGATTCGCGTGCGCGTGGCGTCGTGTTCAGCGCGGTTCTGGTGTGCGGCGCGGCGGGGCTCGGCGTCGTGGCCGAGAAGGCGGCGCGGGGCCGTGCGGCCCGCGCCGCGGTGACGGCGGTGGCGACGTGGGCGGTGCTGGGCGGCACGTCGCTGGGACGGGAGGGCCGCCGGATGGCGCACCTCCTGGAGAACGGCGACCTGGACGCGGCACGGCGGCGGCTGCCGCACCTGTGTGCGCGCGACCCCGACGGGATGGACGAGAAGGCGCTGGCGCGCGCCACGGTCGAGTCGGTGGCGGAGAACACCTCGGACGCGGCCGTCGCGCCGCTGCTGTGGGGCGCCGTCGCGGGCGTGCCCGGTCTGCTGGCCTACCGTGCGATCAACACGCTGGACGCGATGGTCGGCTACCGCGACCCGCGCTACCTGCGCTTCGGGTGGGCGTCGGCGCGGCTGGACGACGCGGCCAACTGGGCGCCCGCGCGGCTCACCGGCCTGCTCGCCGTCGCGTGCGCCGCGCCGGGCGGCCGGGCGGGACGGGCGTGGCGGGCGCTGCGCCGTGACGGGGCGGCGCATCCGAGCCCCAACGCGGGACGGTGCGAGGCGGCGTTCGCCGGGGCGTTGGGCGTGCGGCTCGGCGGTGTCAACGTGTACGGGGGACGGGTCGAGGAGCGTCCCGAACTGGGCGACGGGCGCGTCCCCGAGACGGGCGACATCCGCCGGGCCGTGCGCCTTTCGACGGCCGTCACCCTGGCGGCTGCCGCTGTGGCGGCCGTGGGAGCGGCGGCGCTGGGGGCGGCTGTGGCCGCGAGCGGGAGGAGAGGCTGATGGGCGGCGGGACGCTGCTGGTGGCGGGCACGACGTCGGACGCGGGCAAGAGCCTGGTCACCACGGGGCTGTGCCGCTGGCTGGCCCGGCGCGGGGTGAAGGTCGCGCCGTTCAAGGCCCAGAACATGTCGCTGAACTCGATGGTGACGGCGGACGGCGCGGAGATCGGCCGGGCGCAGTACGCGCAGGCGCAGGCCGCGGGCGTCGAACCGCGGGCGGTGATGAACCCGGTGCTGCTCAAGCCGGGCAGCGACCGGCGCAGCCAGGTGGTGGTGCTGGGCCGTCCCGTCGCGGAGGTGGACGCGCTGGAGTACCGGGCGCACAAGGAGCGGCTGCGCGAGGTGGTGCTCGACAGCCTGGCCGAGCTGCGCGCCGCGCACGACGTGGTGGTCTGCGAGGGGGCGGGCAGCCCCGCGGAGATCAACCTGCGCGCCGGGGACATCGTCAACATGGGCCTGGCCAGGGCCGCCGGCATGCCGGTGATCGTCGTGGGGGACATCGACCGGGGCGGGGTGTTCGCGTCCCTCTACGGGACGGTGGCGCTGCTGGAACCCGCCGACCAGGCGCTGATCGCCGGATTCGTCGTCAACAAGTTCCGCGGGGCGGTCGAGCTGCTGGAGCCCGGGCTGGCGCGGCTGGCGGAGCTGACCGGGCGGCCCACGCTGGGCGTGCTGCCCTGGCGTCCGGGCCTGCACATCGATCCCGAGGACGGTCTCGCGCTGGACGCGCCCCGTCCCGACGCGCGCGGCCCGTACGGACGGCAGACGCTGCGCGTGGCCGTGGCGCGCTTCCCGCGCATCTCCAACTTCACCGACCTGGACGCGCTGGCCTGCGAACCGGGCGTGGTGGTGCGGTACGCGACGAGCCCCGGCGACCTGGCCGACGCCGACCTGGTGGTGCTGCCCGGGTCCCGCGCGACCGTTTCGGACCTGGCGTGGCTGCGCGAGCGCGGTATGGCGGACGAGATCGTCCGGCGGGCGCGGGAGGGACGGCCGGTGCTCGGCGTCTGCGGCGGCCACCAGATGCTCGCCCGCGAGATCCACGACGAGGTAGAGTCGGGCGCCGGACGCGTCGACGGCCTCGGCCTGCTGCCGGCGCGCGTGGTGTTCGCCCCCGCCAAGACGCTCGCCCGTCCCACCGGCACCGCCTACGGGCATCCGGTGCGCGCCTACGAGATCCACCACGGGCAGGTGGAGGTGCAGGGCGGCGAACCGTTCCTGGACGGCTGCCGCGTGGGCGCGGTGTGGGGGACGACCTGGCACGGCGCGATGGAGAACGACGGTTTCCGGCGGGCGTTCCTGGCCGACGTCGCCCGGCACGCGGGCCGCGACTTCACCCCCGCGCCCGACGTGTCGTTCGCCGCGCAGCGCGAGGCCATGTTCGAGGCGGTGGGCGACCTGGTGGAGGAGCATCTCGACACCGACGCGGTGTGGCGGCTCATCGAGGGCGGCGCCCCGCCCGGCCTGCCCGTCCTGCGCGGCGGCCTGACCGGGGGCGGCTAGCCGCCGGCCACCCGGCGGGGTCAACGGACCCTCCACGGCCGGTCAGGAGTTTCGGCCGCGGCGCCGGGCGGCGCTATGGTGATCCATTCCGGAACGCGCGCGGGCGCGCGCCCGCCGCCGCGGCCCCGCGCGGACCCGCGCCGCCCCCGCGCCAGGCCCGAGCAGGCCCAAGGAGGAACGACCCGTGACCGAGCCGCGGACCAGTCTCATCGTCCCGTTGATGAAGGCCCGGGTGCCGGCCGAGGTGCAGCTGGAGTTCCCGCTGCCCGTCGAGGAGGAGCCGATCCGCGACCCGCTCGCGGGGGACCTGTACGTCACCTACGCGCTGGAGCTGACCGGCGAGGCCGCGGGCGGCGCGGCCCTGCCCGGCGGCGCGGCGGGGGCGGGCGGCCCGCGGTACGAGCACATCGCGCGGCGGCACTGCGCGGAACTGGGCGTCGCGCCGGAGGATCTTCGCCGCCACGCGGTCGTCAACCTGCGTAACCGGCGCCCCGACCTGGCGCTGAGCTGGTATCCGGACGTGCGGGCCGTCACGGTCACCCTCGGCGCGGTCCCGGGCGCGGGTGACGCCTCGTCGCGGTTCGGGGGGCTGGAGGCGGGACTGCTGCTGGACGACGGCTTCCTGGAGAAGCTGGCGCAGGACGTGGAGGGCGACCTGGTCGTCGCCACGCCCGCGCGGGACGTGTTCGTCGCGTCCGGCACCGGCCACCCCGACGGCGTCGACAAGCTGCGCTGGGCCGTCGGGCAGGTGTGGGCCGAGGGCCGCGGCGACGACGGCGACCCGGCGTGGGACGTCCCGCCCGGGCAGATGCTGTCGCGCGACCTGCTGGTGCGGCGCGGCGACGCCTGGGAGATCCTCCCCGCCTGACGCGGCCGAATCGGCCTCACGCCGCCTGAAGCCGCCCGAACGGGCGTTCCCGTCGCCTCTGGCGGTATGCGTTATGTCCTGATCCGGGGCTGTTTGGCAGACCGAAAAGTGGCGAACGGCGCGTGTCCGTGTGCCTACCCGGCGTAATCTCCGCGTGTCAACCCCTAGGCACTACGGAGGTCCGCTATGGATGGCAATGTCGCCACCGCGCTAGCCCTACGGGCGGAGACCTACGGCTGGTGTGACCGTCCGCTGTTCCGTACCGGCGACGGCACGGTGACCCACGGCCAGGCGCACGCCGCCGCCGCCCGCGCGTCCGGCGTCCTGCACGCCGCCGGGGTGCGTCCCGGCCACCGGGTGCTCATCGCGCTTCCCGACTCGCCCGGGTACGTCGCGGCCCTGCTCGGCGTCCTGCGGCTCGGCGCGGTCGCCGTGCTGGCCGGGCCCGAGCAGAGCGAGCGGCAGCACGCCTACGTCGTGTCCGACGCCGAGCCCAGCGCCGTGGTGTGCGCGGCCGGCCTCGGCGCGCGTTTCCCGTCCGTGCACGTCCTGACCCCCGAGGACCTGACCGACGAGCCCGCCTTCGTGCCCGATCCCGTGCCGGTGGCGCCCGGCGCCGCCGCGTACGTCCAGTACACCTCCGGGACCACCGGCGCGCCCAAGGGCGCCGTGCACAGGCATGCCGATCCGGAGGTCTACTTCCGGGCGATGGGCCTCGGTGCGCTGGGCGTGACCGCCGACGACGTCATCTTCTCCCTGGCCAAGGCGTGCTATCCGTACGGCCTGGGCGCCACGGTTTTCTTTCCCATGTTCTGCGGCGCCTCGTCGGTGCTGTGGCCCGACCAGCCGAGCGTGGAGGGCGCCGCCGAGCAGGCGCGGCTGCACCGCCCGACCCTGCTGTTCACCGTGCCGACGTGGTACGCGCGGCTGGTGAACGCCTCCGACCCCGAGCCGGTGCGGGCGGCGTTCCGCGCGCTGCGCGCCGCCGCCTCGGCGGGAGAGCCGCTGCTGCCGGCGCTGGCCGACCGCATCGAGGACTTCCTCGGGTGTCCGGTGCTGGACGGGCTCGGCAGCACCGAGGTCGGGCACACGTTCGTCTCCAACACCGTCACGCGACGGCGCCGGGGTTCCCTCGGCGTCGTGCTCGACCCGTACGAGATCGACGTGCGCGTGGAGCGCACCGTGGGCGGCCCCGGGACGGGGCGGGGCGGCCCGGTCGGCAGGATCGAATCCGTGGGGGAGCCGGTCGGCGGCGCGGGCAACCGGCGGGGCCGCCGCATCCCTTCGGTGGGGGCGGGGACGCTGTACGTGCGCGGCCCGTCGGTGATGGCCGGGTACCTCGGCAAGCCGGAACGCACGGCCGAGGTGCTGGACGGGGACGGCTGGCTGCGCACCGGCGACCTGGTGCACGTCGACCCGGACGGCTTCGTGCACCACCACGGGCGCGTCCTGGACCAGGTGACGGTGTCGGGCGACCGGTTCTCCCCGCTGGAGGTCGAACGGGTGCTGGGGCAGCACTCGGGGGTCGTCGAGGTCGCCGTCGTCGGAGCGGCGGGCGGGACGGGCGCGTTGCAGGCGTTCGTCGTCCCGGCCGAGGGCGCGGCGCCGCCGGACGACCTGGCCGACGAGCTGCTGGCGCTGGCCAGGCGCCGCCTGCCCGCGCACAAGGTGCCGCGCTCGGTGACGTTCATGTCCGAACTGCCGCGCACCGCCGCGGGGAAGATCAGCCGTGCCGCCCTCGCCCGGCGCGGCTGAGCGCCGGGCCCGCGCCGCCGGCGGTGCCCGGCGCGGACGCCTACACCTTGATGTTCAGCGTCTCCAGGGCGTCCACCAGCGGGGCCAGCTCGGGCAGCTCGGCGGCCTCGCGCAGCGCCTCGTCCAGGGCCTTGTTGTGGACGGGGACCGCCTCGTCGTGCAGTTCGCGCCCGGCGTCGGTGGCCTCGGCGCAGATGCCCCGCCGGTCCTCCTCCGACAGCACGCGGGTGATCAGGCCGCGCTTCTCCAGCCGGGTCACCAGGCGCGTGGTGGCGCTCTGGCTGAGGACGAGCTTGTCCGCCAGCTCCTGCATCCGCACGTGCCGGCCCTGGCTCTCGCCGAGGTGGTGCAGGGCGCAGAACTCGTTGACGCTCAGCCCGTGCGCGTCCTGCAGCGCGCGCTCGATGCGGTCCTCGATGCGGGCGTTGAGCGCGGCGAGCGTCCGCCAGCCCTGGGCTCGGGAGTCGTCGGGGCGTGACACGGCTCACCCTCCTCGCGATTGCGGCCGGGATACTTGCGTGGTGAGATAGCAGGCGTTTGCAAGTAACCGGCGTATGCAAATAATGCTTGTGCTAATTACCCGCGTACGCCACTGATCCTACCGGAGGGTACGGCCATGCCCCTGGCCCTGCTGGCGCTGGCACTCGGCGCCTTCGGCATCGGCACCACCGAGTTCGTCATCGCCGGTCTGCTGCCCGACCTGGCCGCCGACTTCGGCACCTCGATCCCCACCGCCGGGCTGCTGGTGTCCGGCTACGCCTTCGGCGTCGTGGTCGGCGCCCCGCTGGTCACCGCCCTCGGCGCCCGGCTGCCCCGCAAGGGCATGCTGCTCGGCCTCATGGGACTGTTCGTCGCCGCGCACGTGCTGTCGGCCCTCGCGCCCGGCTACGGCGCGCTGATGGCCGGACGGATCGTCGCGTCCTTCGCGCACGGCGCGTACATGGGCGTCGGCTCGGTCGTCGCCGCCGACCTCGTCCGGCCCGAGAAGCGGGCCAGCGCCATCGCCATGATGTTCATGGGACTCAGCCTGTCCAACGTGCTGGGCGTGCCGTTCGGCACGTTCGTCGGGCAGCAGCTCGGCTGGCGCGCCACCTTCTGGATCATCACCGGGGTCGGCGTGGTGGCCTTCGCCGGGATCGCGGCGCTCATCCCGCGCGGCACGCGGCCCGACACCGGCCTGCGCCGGGAACTGGCCGTCTTCCGCGACCGCCAGGTGTGGCTCGCGCTGGTCATGACCGCCCTGGGCTGGGCGCCGGTGCTGGCCGTCGTCACCTACGTCGCGCCCCTGCTGACCGACGTCACCGGGTTCTCCGCGGGCGCCGTCCCCATGGTCATGGTGCTGCTCGGCCTCGGCATGGTCGTCGGCGGCCCGCTCGGCGGCCGCTACGCCGACCGCGCCCTGATGCCCAGCGTCTACGCGATGCTCGCCGCGCTCATCCTGGTGTCGGCCGTGCTGCTGGGCGCCGCGCACCACAAGGTCGCCGCCGTGATCGCGTTCACCGTGTTCGGCGTCGTCGCCTCGGCCACCATCCCGGCGTTCCAGACCCGCATCCTCGACAAGGCCGTCGACGCCCAGGCGCTGGCCTCGGCCGCCAACGTCGCCGCGTTCAACCTCGGCAACGCCGTCGGCCCGTTCCTGGCGGGCCTGGCCATCAGCGCCGGGTTCGGCTACACCTCGCCGCTGTGGGTCGCCGCCCTCCTCGGCCTCGCGGGCCTGGCGGTCGCCCTGCTGTCCGGTGCCCTGGACCGCCGCGCCGCCGCGCCCGTCCCCGGCCCCGCGACGCCGCGTCCGCACGTCAAGGTTCACTGAACCCGGCGCGTCCTCGTCAACGCGGCCGTCCCGCGTCCGCCAGATTCGATCTGGCGAGCGCGGGACGGCATCTGGCGCTCCAGAGGTGAGACCTTCATGCGAAAGGACGCGTTGATGAGCGACGACGACCCGGCGATCGAGACGTCGGGACTGACCAAACGGTTCGGTGACGTCCGCGCCCTGGACGGCGTCGACCTCACGGTGCCGCGCGGCGCCGTCTACGGGGTGCTCGGCCCCAACGGGGCGGGCAAGACCACCTGCGTGCGGGTGCTGTCCACGCTGCTGCGCCCGGACGGCGGCCAGGCCCGCGTGTTCGGCCACGACGTGCGGCGCGAGCCCGACACGGTGCGCACCCGCGTCAGCCTGACCGGCCAGTACGCCTCGCTGGACGAGGACCTGACCGGCACCGAGAACCTGGTGCTGCTCGGCCGCCTGCTCGGCCACGGCCGGCACGCCGCCCGCGAACGCGCCGCACGGCTGCTGGAGGCGTTCGGGCTGAGCGAGGCCGCCGGACGGCAGGTCAAGAACTACTCGGGCGGGATGCGCCGCCGCATCGACATCGCCGCCAGCATCCTCAACACCCCCGACCTGCTGTTCCTCGACGAGCCCACCACCGGCCTGGACCCGCGCAGCCGCAGCCACGTGTGGGACATCGTCCGGCTGGTGGTGGCGCAGGGCACCACGGTGCTGCTCACCACCCAGTACCTGGAGGAGGCCGACCGGCTCGCCGACCGGATCGCGGTCATCGACCACGGCCGCGTCATCGCCGAGGGCACCCCCGGCGAGCTGAAGTCGTCGGTGGGCGCGGGCTCGGTGCACGTGCGGCTGCGCGACGCCGCGCGCCGCGACCAGGCCCGCGACCTGCTGGCCCGCGCCCTGGACGCCGAGGTCGTCGCGGACGCCGAGCCGGTCGCGCTCACCGCGCGGCTGACCGGCGCGTCCTCGGACCTGGGCGCGGCCGGGCTGGCCTCCCGCGCGCTCGCCGAACTGGCGGACGCCGGGATCGTCGTCGACGACTTCTCCCTCGGCCAGCCCAGCCTGGACGAGGTGTTCCTCACCCTCACCGGCCACCCCGCCGACGACGGACAGGAGGCGGCATGACCACCGCGACCGAGAGCTCCACCCGCGAGGCGGCGGGCGGCCACGCCCCCTCGGCCGAACTCATCGCCGCCGTGCTGGCGCCGAGCGCGCGGCCGCCGCGCCCCGGCCCCCTGTCGGCCTCGCTGACGTTCGGCTGGCGGGCCATGCTGAAGATCAAGCACGTGCCCGAGCAGCTGTTCGACGTCACCGCGTTCCCGATCATGATGACGTTGATGTTCACCTACCTGTTCGGCGGGGCGCTGGCCGGGTCGACCCGGGAGTACCTGCAGTTCCTGCTGCCGGGGATCATGGTGATGAGCGTGGTGATGACCACCATGTACACCGGCGTGTCGGTCAACACCGACATCGCCAAGGGCGTGTTCGACCGGTTCCGCAGCATCCCGATGTGGCGTCCCGCGCCGATGGTCGGCTACCTGCTCGGCGACATGTTCCGCTACACCATGGCGTCCATCGTCATCCTGGCGCTGGGGCTCATCCTGGGGTTCCGCCCGGACGGCGGCGCCGCCGGGGTCGTCGCGGGCGTCGCCGCACTGGTGGCGTTCTCGTTCGCCTTCTCCTGGGTGTGGACGATGGTCGGCCTGCTGATGCGCACCGACAAGGCCGTCATGGGCGTCAGCATGCTCGTGCTGTTCCCGCTGACCTTCCTCAGCAACATCCTGGTCAAGCCCGAGACCATGCCCGGGTGGCTGCAGGTGTTCGTGGACGTCAACCCCATCACGCACCTGGTCGCCGTGGTGCGCGGATTCATGGCCGGGTCGGTGGACGGCGGCGAGGTCGTCTGGGTGACCGCCTGGGGCGCCGTGCTGATCGTCGTGTTCGGCTCCCTCACCATGTGGCTCTACAACCGCAAGTGAATGCGGCCCGGCCGGTGGCGGCGCGGGGCCGCGGGCGCGCGCCCGCGGCCCTCACGGGGCCCGGTTCACAGGCGCCAGGTGACGTCGGAGTCGGGTCGGTAGGCGCAGGTGAGGCCGGTGGAGACGGTCGCGCGCAGATGCCGGGCCAGTTCCGGATGGCGCCGGTCGAGCCTGCGCAGGGTGTCGCGGATGCGCGCGGTGACCGCCTTGCGCGCCCGTTCGGCCTGGTCGCCCAGGCGGCGGTCGCGGCCCGCCGGCCCGGCCGCGGCGCGCAGCTCGGCCAGCAGCGCCGCCCGCTCCCGGTCGAACTCGGCGGCCCTGCCGTCGTCGCCCAGCGCGGCCGCCCGGTCGATCTCCTCGTCCAGCCGCAGCAGGCGCCGCCGGTACCGCGCCTTGGCCTCCTCGTCGAGCACGGGATCGCCGCCGCCCCGCAGCGCGGCCTCCGCCACCCGGCCCCCGGCGGGATTGGCCAGCCGCACCGCCGGGATCTCCGTGCCCGGGCTGCCGAGCAGCACGTGCAGGTCGCGCAGGCCCTTGGCGTCGGGCATGTGCACCGTCCGGGAGGCGAAGGACAGCGTCCAGACCGCCCCGTCGAACCGGAACACGCCCCCGTCGCCGCCCTCCGCGCTCTCGAGGGTCCGCGTGCTCGCCGTCGCCCGCACGGCGGACGCCTCCCGCGCACGCGACGGCCCGCTCGCGGGAACGGGCGCAGCGCGCCCGGCGGTCCGGGCCGGGGCGTCGACCGCGGCGGACAGGGCCCTGTCCGCCCGGGCGGGGACGTGGCGCATGTCCATGTCGGCGGCCTCGCGGGTGACCTCGGCCAGCAGCCCGCGCGCGGCCTGCGCGTCGCCGTCGGCACCCCGGGCGAGCAGCGACTCGGCCAGCCGCAGCCGCGCCTCCACCGACCAGGGACGGGCCAGCAGCCGGTCGGCCGACTCGCGGGCGGCGGTGAAGCGGCGGACGGCGTCGTCCCAGCGTCCCTGGGCGGCGTCGAGCTCGCCGAGCCACAGGTCCATCGGACCGCTCACCTCGCAGCCGTGCAGCGCCACCGCCCACAGCCCCGCGTACGGCAGCAGCGCCGACCGCGCCCGCTCGCACCGCCGCGGATCGCCGGAGGCGGCCGCGGCCTGCGCCTGGAACCGCAGCCACAGCGACGCGACGACCGGCGGATAGGGCTCCTCGCGGTCCTGCATGGCGGTCAGGTGCCGCAGCGCCAGATCGGTGTCGCCGCGCTGCACGGCGGTGACGGCCTCCAGCAGCTCGGCGTACGGGTGGTCGCGCTCGTACAGCGCGCGGTGCGTGGCCTCCAGCTCCTCGAACCGGCCCTGCAGCAACTGGATCATCCACCGGAACTGGAACGCCATGTAGGCCAGGCCGGAACCGGCCCCGCACGTCTCGCCCGTCAGCAGCGCGTCCGCGTGCCGCTCGGCCTCGGCGAACCGTCCCTGCAGCGCGCCGATGACGCACTCGTCGGCGCTCGCGCCCATGTGCCATATGTCGGCGTCGGCGCCGCGCGCCATCGTCACGAACCGGTGGAAGTACTCCAGGTACCGCGGATCGCCCTGCTCCAGCAGCGCCACCCAGCGGAACGACGTCGCCAGGTAGGCCGTCTCCATGTCGCCGGTCCGCCGCGCCAGGCCGAACAGCTCCTCGGTGAGCGCGAGGCGCTCGGCGGCGGTGCCCACGCCCAGCAGGGCGTCGTGCCGGGCCCACAGGCTGAACACCAGCGTCTCGTCGTCGCCGCCGCGGGCCTGCCGCGCGACGGCGGCCGACAGCTCCTGCGCGAGCTGGATCAGCGGCCGCCGCACCGGCGGCGCGGCGCCGTCCAGGACCATCCGGCGGTGCGCCTCCACCAGCAGCTCGTCCCGCAGCCGCTGCGCCGGGCCGGGCGGCTCGTACGGGTAGAGGGTCAGCGCCGCCCGCGCCAGCAGCGCCGTGTCGTCGACCTCGCGGCTGAGGGCCACGGCGCGTTCGAACACCTGCCACGCCGCGTCCTCGTCGCCGGCGTGCGACAGCTGGCGGCCGAGTTCCAGCGACAGCAGGACGCGCAGGCGCCCGTGCCCGGCGGGGGCGCGTTCCAGCGCGCGCCGAAGGTGCCCGATCGACTCCTCCACGGCGCTGCGCCGGCGGGCGTCGCGGGCGGCGGCCCGCAGGTGCTCCACCGCGAGCATCGCGTCGATCTCGTCACCGGCGAGATGGGCGTGCCGGGCCAGCTCGGCGGGCATGACGCGCCCGGCCAGCGCCGGGGCGTCGTCGATAGCCCGCACCACGGCGGCGTGCGCGCGGCGCGCCTCGACGTCCCCGAGCGTGCCGTACAGGGTCTCCCTGACCAGGTCGTGGGCGAACGCGAAACGGCCGTCGTCGCGCGCGACGACCAGCCGGGCCGCCACCGCCCGCGCCAGCAGCCGTTCCACGCGCGGCACCGGCTCGCCCATCGCCGCGGCCAGCACGCCCCGGTCGAACTCGCGTCCCAGCACGGCCGCCGAGGTCAGCAGCCGCGCCACCGCGCCGGGCAGCAGCGACAGCCGCCGCCGCACCGCGTCCTGGACGCCCGGCGCGATCGCGTTGACGGTGCCGCCGCCGTGCCACAGCCGGGCGGCCTGCTCGACGAAGAACGGGTTGCCGCCCGTGCGCCGGTGCACCTCGGCGACCAGGGCGTCGTCCGGCTGCACGCCGACCGTCCGGTGCATCAGCCGGCCCACCTCGGCGCGGCCGAGCCCGGTCAGCGTGACGACGGTGGCCTTGGCCGCCAGCGACGGCAGCAGGGAGCGCAGCGGGTGCTCGTCCCACTCCACCTCGACGTCGCGGTAGGTGCCGATGAGCAGCAGCCGTTCGAACCAGGTGTGCTGCGCCACGAACTCCAGCAGCCGCACCGACGCGGCGTCCGCCCAGTGCAGGTCGTCGAGCGCGACGGCCACCGGGCGCCGCTGCGAGACCGCCACCAGCGCGCTGGTCACCGCGTCGTACACCTGGAAGCCGTCGGCGTCGGCGCCGGGCGACTCGCCGAGCAGCACCGCCAGCCCGCCGCCCGCGGCCGCCTCGGCCGCCGCCCACTCCCGCGCGTCGACGGCGCGCCGCAGCGCCCGCACCACCTGCGTCCACGGCCAGTAGCCGGGCGCGCTGGCCGAGTCCCAGCACGAGCCGCCCAGCACCAGCGCGCCCCTGTCGCGGGCCTCCCGCATCGCCTCGGTCACCAGGGTGGTCTTGCCGATCCCGGCCTCCCCGGCGACCAGCACCAGCCCGCCGTGGCTGGCCACCGCGCGGTCGACCTCCCCGCGCAGCACCGCCGCGGGATGTTCCCGTCCGATCAACGTGGAAGTCATGCTGGGCCGCCGTCCTCCAGGGCGTACGCGTCCGTCACGACGGTAACCGCCCCTTCCGACATTTCCGCCCTGCCGTGCGAACGGATATTCGGATGCTTCCCCCGGCAGCCGGCCGCAGTTCGTCCGCCCCCGTCGCCACCACCGGCCGCAAGGACTGAGCCGGGCCGGGGCCGCCGCCTGTCGGGCGCGAACGCCCGGTCAGCCCTCCCGCCAGGACAGCTTGATGAGCCGGTTCTTGGCGTCCTCGGCGACCTCCGGGTCGGTGACGACGTCGTAGCGGGCGGCGACGATCTGGCTGCGGGAGGCGAAGTCGCGGCGGCCGCCGGTGACGGCGTGGGCGATGAAGCCGAAGACCGCCCCGAACACCGCGCCGATGACGATGCCGCCGACCAGCAGCGACGGCACGGCGCCGTGGTTCCTGGTGAACAGGGTCAGCAGCAGCCCCATGAGCAGGCCGAACCAGGCGCCGCTGCCCGCTCCGGCCAGGGCGGCGCGGCCCTTGGTGAGACGGCCGAGGACGGTCTCGACCATCTTCAGGTCGGAGCCGATGATGGCCGTCCGCTCCACCGGGAACTTCTCGTCCGACAGGAAGTCGACCGCCCGCTGGGCTTCCGCGTAGGTGCTGTAGGACCCGACGACCGGCCGGTCGGTGTTCGGTATCGGTTGCGTGTTCATGTGCGTCCGTCCTCGTATCCGCGGTGTTGCCGCATGCACTACCCACGGCCACGCGGGGCGCACCTGCCGAAGGTCCCGACGTCCCCGGCGATCAGCGGGGGTGGGCCTGGGACGGGGCGCCGGCGGGCTGGGAGCCGAAGGCGGTCAGGAAGCGGTCGCGGAACTCGTTCATCGGCCAGACGGGGGACCGCGGGGCGGGTTTGAGGCCGTCCTGCCAGCCCCAGCCGGAGATCTGGTCCAGCACCTTGGCGTCGCGGGCGACGATGGTGATCGGGACGTCCCGGCTCGCGCCCTCGCCCGTGATCACCGGGGCGGGCTGGTGGTCGCCGAGGAAGACCAGCACGAGATCGTCGTCGCCGTAGGTCTCCACGTAGGAGATGAGGGTGTTCAGCGTGTACTCGATGGACTTGCGGTACTCGCCCCGGATGCGGTCGTTGGGCGGCCACTGGGCCTTCTTCAGGCTCATCCCGCCCTGGCCGTTGAAGATCGACCCGTCGCCGACCTGGTTCCAGTCGACGAGGCGGGGGACGGCGGCCCAGGGCGCGTGGCTGGACACCAGCGCGGTCTCGGCCATGACGGGCGTGTCCCGGTCCCTGCGTTCGCGTTCGACGCGCTGGAAGAACGACAGGGTGTACTGGTCGGGCATGGTGGCGTACGCCCAGCGCGGCCCCCGGTACCCCAGGGTGCGGTTGTCGTAGACCTGGTCGTAGCCGAAGAACCGGCCCTCCGGCCAGGCCCGGATGATGGCGGGCATGAGGCCGACCGTCCGCCACCCGGCCCGGCCGAAGGCGCGGTTGAGCGTCAGCCGGTCGCCGGCGACGAGGTTGCGGTACCGCTGCTGGTTGTCGATCCACAGGCCGGACAGCAGCGTGGCGTGGGCCAGCCAGCTTCCCCCGCCCACCGTGGAGGAGGTGAGCCAGGCGCTGCGCGCCCCGAACCCGGCCTTGCGCAGGCGCTCGCCGCCGGAGTCGAGCACCGCGCCGACCTGGGCGGAGAACTCCGGGTCCTCGACGGCGTCGCGTCCGTAGCTCTCCACGAAGGCGACCAGCACGTCCTTGCCGCGCAGGCCGGTCAGCAGCCGGTCGCCCGGCGTGGCGCGGAAGCCGTCCACGGCGGCCTGCCGGGCGAACACCTCCTTGTCGTGCAGGCCGCTGCGCACCTTGAGCGCGCGGTTGTAGGCGAGCTTGGCGGTGCCGGAGGACGCGACCGGCACCCCCGGGACGAGCTGCGCGCCGAACACGACGCCCACCGTCCACACCGCCCACAGCACCACGACGGCGCGGGCCGCCCCGGTGTCGTGCCGGGCCGCGACGCCCGCCAGCCGCACCGCCGCCAGCGCCATGACGGCGATCACGCCGACGGCCAGCACCACCGCTCCGGTCAGCACCGCGACGCCGCCGGCCCCGCCGTACTCGCCGGTGAAGAACTCCAGGCCCGCGTCGACGAACGCCCAGTCCAGCACCGGGTCCCACGGCCGGACCAGCACCTGGTAGAAGCCCATGTCGACGACCTTCACGACGAGCAGCGCGCCGAGGGCGGCGCCGCCGAGCCCCGCCGCGATCCGCCGGGCCCGCCCGCGCAGGGCCAGGACGAGGACCACGCCGAGGACGCCCTCGATCGGCACCCGCGCGAACGCGCCGGGCGTGAGCCTGTTCAGGTGGTTGGGCGTGAGCAGGGCGAAGGCGACCAGCAGGAACGCCAGGACGGTGACCGTCCGCGACCAGACGCGGTGCCGGCGCAGCATGGCGAACGCGCCCCGCTCGCGGGACGGGGCGCCTTCCGGCGTCGTCGCGTCGCCGTCCGCCGTCGCCGTCTCCCGAGGGGAAGGCGTGAAGAGAGACACGAGGGGGTCCTCCCATACGCAGCCTGCTGACCACTGTCGCGCATGCCGGCTCGCAGGGAAGGCCGGTCCGCGCTGCCCACCCTGTGTACGGCGGCTCTGGGGCGCCGGTTCAGTCACGGCTACGATGGCGGCCGACGGTAGGGGAGGAACCCGGTGCGAATCCGGGGCTGTCCCGCAACTGTGACCGGGGAGTCCGCCTCCACACAGGGCCACGGCGTACGCGCTGGAAGGCCGGGGGCCGTGACGTCGATCCGGGAGCCAGGAGACTCCGCGCCGTCGTGACCTCGTCACCGAGCCGGGGCGCGGACCCCGGAGGAGGCCCTGCCGATGCGTGTTCTGCTGCTGTCCACCGCCGACACCGAACTGCTCGCCGCCCGCGCGGCCGACGCGGGCTACGTGACGGCCAACCCGGTGCGGCTCGCCGCCGAGGAGGTCGACCGGCTCGCCGAGGGCGCCGACGTCGTCGTCGTGCGGCTGCTGGGCGGGCGCAAGACCTGGCCGGAGGGCGTCGAGCGGCTGCGCCGCGGCGGCCTGCCCGTGGTGTTCCTCGGCGGCGAGGCCGATCCGGACGCCGAGCTGATGGGCCTGTCCACCGTCCCCGCCGGGGTGGCGGCCGAGGCGCTGGGCTACCTGCGCGAGGGCGGCGTCGCCAACCTCAGGGAGCTGGCGCGCTTCCTGTCGGACACCGTGCTGCTGACGGGGGAGGGCTTCGCGCCGCCGGTCGCGATGCCGTCGTACGGGGTGCACGGGTCGTACGGGCTCGACCCGGCCCGTCCCACGGTCGGCGTCGTCTTCTACCGCGCGCACGAACTGTCGGGCAACACCGCGTTCGTCGACGTGCTGTGCCGGAAGATCGAGGAGAAGGGCGGCAACGCGCTGCCGGTGTTCTGCGGGTCGCTGCGCGGCGCCGACGCCGGCCTGCTCGACCTGCTCAAGCAGGCCGACGCGCTGGTCGCCACCGTGCTGGCGGCGGGCGGGACGGTCGCGTCGCAGGCCAGTGCGGGCGGCGACGAGGAATCGTGGGACGCGGGCGCGCTGGCGACCCTGGACGTGCCCGTCGTGCAGGGCCTGTGCCTGACCACGCCCCGCGCCGCCTGGCAGGAGTCGGATGGGGCGCTGTCGCCGATGGACGCGGCCATGCAGGTCGCCATCCCCGAGTTCGACGGGCGCCTGATCTCCGTGCCGTTCTCCTTCAAGGAGGAGGGCCCCGACGGCGTCCCGGTCTACGTGGCCGACGAGGAGCGGGCCGCGCGCGTCGCCGGGATCGCCGTGCGGCACGCGCGGCTGCGGCACGTGCCGAACGAACGCAAACGCGTCGCGATCGTGCTGTCGTCGTACCCCACCAAGCACTCGCGGGTCGGCAACGCCGTCGGGCTCGACACGCCCACCTCGGCCGTGCGGCTGCTGCGCGACATGGCCGCCGCGGGCTACCGGCTGGGCGACGACGGCACGTACTGGAGCGACCCCGACACCGGCGACGCGCTCATCCACGCGCTGATCGCGGCGGGCGGCCACGACGTGGAGTGGCTCACCGAGGAGCAGCTGCGCAACGCCCCGGCGCGGGTGCCCCTCGACGCCTACCGCCGCTGGTTCGAGGCGCTGCCGGAACCGCTGCGCGAACGCGTCCGCGAGCACTGGGGCGAGCCGCCCGGCGACCTGTACGTGGACGGAGACGACATCGTCCTGGCGTCGCTGCGGTTCGGGAACGTCGTGCTGATGATCCAGCCGCCGCGGGGCTTCGGCGAGAACCCGGTGGCGATCTACCACGACCCGGACCTGCCGCCGTCCCACCACTACCTGGCCGCCTACCGCTGGCTGGACGAGGAGTTCGGCGCCGACGCGGTCGTGCACCTCGGCAAGCACGGCACGCTGGAATGGCTGCCCGGCAAGGGGCTCGGCCTGTCGGCGGAGTGCGCGCCCGACGGCGTGCTGGGCGACCTGCCGCTGGTCTACCCGTTCATCGTCAACGACCCGGGCGAGGGCACGCAGGCCAAACGGCGCGGGCACGCCACCGTCGTGGACCACCTCGTCCCGCCGATGGCTCGCGCCGAGACCTACGGCGACCTGGCCAAGCTGGAGCAGCTGCTCGACGAGTACGCCACCGTCGCCGACCTGGACCCGGCCAAGCTCCCGGCGGTGCGCGCCCAGATCTGGACGCTCGTGCAGGCCGCGCAACTGCACCACGACCTGCACCAGGAGGAGATGCCCGGCGAGGCCGAGTTCGACGACTTCATCCTGCACATCGACGGCTACCTGTGCGAGATCAAGGACGTGCAGATCCGCGACGGCCTGCACGTCCTCGGGCAGGAGCCGCTCGGCCCGACCCGCGTCAACCTCGTGCTGGCCGTGCTGCGCGCCGCCCAGGTGTGGGGCGGCGTCGCCGGCGCCATGCCGGGCCTGCGCGCCGCGCTCGCCGCCGCACACGGCCTGGACGAGAAGGCGCTGCTCGCCGAGCCCGGCGCGGTGGTGGACGCCGACATCGCCGGGACGCACGCGCGCACCGCCTCCGACGCCGTCGACGTCCTGGAGTCGCTGGCGCGCCGCCTGGTCGAGGGCATGGAGGAACGCGGCTGGGACGCCGCGCAGGCCCCCGCCGTGTGCCGCGACGCGCTCGACCGGGAGATCGAGCCCGTCGTCCGGCTGCTGGAGTTCGCCGCGGTCGAGGTGGTGCCGCGGCTGTCGGCCACCCGGGACGAGATCGGCGCGGTGCTGCACGCCCTGTCCGGCGGGTACGTGCCCGCCGGGCCGTCCGGTTCGCCTACCCGCGGGCTGGTCAACGTGCTGCCGACCGGCCGCAACTTCTACTCCGTCGACCCCAAGGCGATCCCGTCCCGCAACTCCTGGGAGGTCGGCGTCGCGCTGGCCGACTCGCTGATCCGGCGGCACCTGGACGACACCGGCGACTACCCGGCGAGCGTGGGCCTGACCGTGTGGGGCACCAGCGCCATGCGCACCCAGGGCGACGACATCGCCGAGGTGCTGGCGCTCATCGGCTGCCGTCCGGTGTGGGACGACGCGTCCCGCCGCGTCACCGGCTTCGAGATCGTCCCGCCGGAGGAGCTGGGACGCCCCCGCATCGACGTCACGCTGCGCATCTCCGGGTTCTTCCGCGACGCGTTCCCGCACGTCATCGCGCTGCTCGACGACGCCATCGGCGCCGTCGCCGCGCTGGACGAGCCCGCCGACCGCAACTTCGTGCGGCGGCACGCCGTGGCGGACCGGGCCGTGCACGGCGACTGGCGCCGCGCCACCACCCGCATCTTCGGCTCCAAGCCCGGCGCGTACGGCGCGGGGCTGCTGCCGCTCATCGACGCCCGCAACTGGCGCGACGACTCCGACCTGGCCGAGGTGTACGCGGTGTGGGGCGGCTACGCCTACGGCCGGGGGCTGGACGGCCGCGAGGCCCGCGCCGACATGGAGTCCTCGTTCCGCCGCATCGCCGTCGCCGCCAAGAACCAGGACACCCGCGAGCACGACATCGTCGACTCCGACGACTACTTCCAGTACCACGGCGGCATGGTCGCCATGGTGCGCTCCCTGACCGGCCGCGACCCCGCCGCGTACGTGGGCGACTCGGCCCTGCCCGACCAGGTGAGGACCCGTACCCTGGCCGAGGAGACCCACCGCGTCTTCCGCGCCCGCGTCGTCAACCCCCGTTGGATCGCCGCGATGCGGCGGCACGGCTACAAGGGCGCGTTCGAGCTCGCCGCCACCGTCGACTACCTGTTCGGCTACGACGCGACCGCCGGGGTGGTGGACGACTGGATGTACGAGAGCCTGGCCGAGGAGTACGTCTTCGACGCCGAGACCCGCGCGTTCATGGAGCAGTCCAACCCGTGGGCGTTGCGCGGCATCACCGAACGCCTGCTGGAGGCCGCCGACCGCGGGCTCTGGGCCGCCCCCGACCCCGAGACCCTGGACCGGCTCCGCCGGACCTACCTCCAGACGGAAGGCGACCTGGAGGCCGAGGACGAACAGTAGCCCGACGGGAGGGGCGGGTCAGGCGTCCTCGGCCTGGCACAGGGTGAAGTCGTCGAACGCGGCCGTGACCCGCTCGCTCGTCCCGGCGTCGTACAGCACCAGCCCGGTGGTGCCCTGCCGCAGCGGGTCGCGGGTGTCGGTGTGGTCGAAGACCCTGCCGCCGTTGACCCACAGCGCGATGCGCGGGGCGTCGCCGCGCAGGTCCAGCTCGGCCTGCATCCGGTTGTGGTCGTCCAGCTCGAAGTCGGGAACGCGGCCGGAGGCCAGCTCCGTCGCCTTCCCGCCGACGACCTTGTTCAGCCCGGCCGTGCCGTCCGGGCGCAGCACCACGTCGTACCGGTCGTCGCCGCCCTTCCCGGCCAGCAGGTGCACGCCCGCCGCCCAGGCGGTGCCGTTCGGGCCCGCCGCCAGCCTGACCTTGACGTCGACGATGCCGTGCTGCGGCGATGGCATCGCCGTGGACGCCGCGCACGCCTGCGCGGCCCCGGCGCGCGGGGCGATGTCCAGCACGTAGCCGTCGTCCCGGTAGGCGCCGCATCCGCCGGATCCGGCCGTCCAGCCGCTGCCGGGGTCGTCGAAGTCGTCCTTCATCAGCACCGCCGCTGACCTGGGCGGATCGTCGGCGGACGCCTCGGACGTGCCGTCGTCGGGCAGCAACTGCTGCACGCCCAGCACGCCGCCGATCACCGCGAGCGCCCCCACCCGCACCAGCATGGTGCGCCGCCGCGTCCCCGTGTCGCGCCCGACCTCGGCGACCGCCTGCGTCGGAGCCCCGTGAACCGACGCCCCGGCCGCCGTCGCCTCACCCGCGGCCTCCGGCGAAGGCCGCTTTTCGCCCTGCGGGGACGGCCCCGAGGGCGCGGTCGCCGAGGCCGCGAGCCGTGGCTCGGCAGCCGCGGGGGCGGCTTCGGCGGGCGGCGCTTCGGCAGGTGAGGGGGTGTGCCGCGTCGGTGGCGCCTCCGCCTCCGCATGCGGAGGCGGAGGCGGCGCCGGCGGGGGAGTCGCCGCCGGGCCGGGGACGAGGGACGGGTGGCCGGTCAGTTCCCGCAGGAGGGTGGCGGCGTCGGGGCGGTCGGCCGGGTCCTTGGCCAGGGCGCGGGTCACCAGGGGGCGCAGGGCCGGGTCCAGGGCGTCCACGGCGGGCGGGGCGGTCAGGACGCGGTGCATGATCTCGTGGACGTTGGTGCCGGGGAACGGGGCGTGGCCGGTGCCGGCGTAGGCGACCACGCAGCCCCAGGAGAAGACGTCGGCGGCCGGGGTCAGGGCGCCGCCCTGCATCAGCTCGGGCGCGACGTACGCGGGCGTGCCCACGAACTGGCCGGCGCGGGTGGGGCCCTCCGGCGCGTCCAGGGCGCGGGCGATGCCGAAGTCGATGACCCGGGGGCCGGTGGAGGACAGCAGCACGTTGGACGGCTTGAGGTCGCGGTGCACCACGCCCGCGCCGTGGATGGCGCCCAGCGCCGTGGCGATGTTGACCGCCAGGCTCTCCAGGGCGCCCTCGCGGAGCGGGCCCTGCTCGCGGACGGCCTGCTCGAGGGTGGGCCCGTCGACGTACTCGGTCACCACGTACAGCGGGTCGCCGTCCAGGCGGGCGTCCAGCACCGCGGCCGTGCAGAACCGGCGCACCTGGCGCGCGGCGGTCACCTCGCGCCGGAACCGCTCGTGGAAGGCGGCGTCGTCGGACAGCTCGGGGTTGATGACCTTGATGGCGACGCGGCGGTCCTCGCCGGCCACGCCGAGGAAGACGGTGCCCATGCCGCCCCGCCCGAGCCTGCCGGTGACGCGATAGGGGCCGAGGCGCTCGGGATCACCGGGCCGGAGCGGAGTCGTTGGCATGTGTCCTCCCACACTGTGAGATGCGGGAGGCGCCCGTCACGTTCACACGTTTCCGGCAAATGGTTCATCCTGCCGGTGGGTGAGCACGGGGACCTCGGACACCGGCGGGGTCCTGCCGTAGCGGCGGCGCAGCGGGTACACCGCGGCGGCGACGGCGAGGCTGAGCGCGGAGGCGAGCAGCTGCGAACGCTGCTCGGCCATGAACGCCATCGACACCAGCACCGCCAGCAGGGCGGCGACGACCAGCCAGGTCAGGTACGGGTAGCCCCACATCCGGTAGGTGAGGCTGCCGGGGTCCTCGCGCTCCAGCCGGGCGCGCAGGCGCAGCTGCGAGAACGCGACGGCCAGGTAGACGAAGGCCAGGATGACCCCGATCGAGTTCATCAGGAACTTGAAGACGGCGTCCGGCGAGACGTACGAGGCGACCACCGCGCCCCACGCGGCCACGGTGCCGAGCAGGATCGCCCGCACCGGCACGCCGCGCCGGTTGAGCCGCACCAGGGCGGCCGGGGCGTCGCCGTTGCGCGTCAGGACGTACAGCATCCGGGACGAGACGTAGATCGCCGAGTTCAGCACCGACAGCACCGCGGTCAGGATCACCGCCTGCATGAGCGTGCCCGCCGCGGGCACCCCGACGCGGTCCAGGGCGCTGACGAACGGGCTGGTCAGCACCCTGGCGTCGTTCCACGGCAGGATCGTCACCACCAGCAGGATCGACAGCACGTAGAACAGCGCCACCCGGTACAGCACGTTGCCGGTGGCGCGGGCGACGGCGCGTCCCGGCTCCCGGCTCTCCGCCGCGGCGATCGTGGGGATCTCGGTGCCGCCGAACGCGAACATCACCGCGACGATCGCCGCGAACACCGAGGCCGGGCCGTTCGGCAGGAACCCGCCGTGGCCGGTCAGGTTGCCCAGGCCGCCGGTCGCGTCCGGCCACGCCCCCGCCACGTACAGGCCGCCCAGCACGAGGAACACCAGGATCGCGGCCACCTTGATGGAGGCGAACCAGAATTCGAACTCCCCGAACGAGCGGACCGACACCAGGTTGACGGCCGTCATCACCACCAGCAGCGCCGCGGCCAGCGTCCACTGCGGCAGCGGGATCCACTCGCCGAGGATCGCCGCGCCCGCCACCGCCTCGGCGCCGACCAGGATCACGTACAGGTACCAGTACAGCCAGCCGATGGTGAAGCCCGCCCAGGGGCCGAGGGCCATCCGCGCGTACTCGGCCAGGGAGCCGGCGACCGGGCGCGCCACCACCATCTCGCCCAGCGCGCGCAGCACGCACAGCACCAGCAGCCCGGCCGCGGCGTACGACAGGACCGCGGCGGGGCCCGCCGTCTTGATCACCGCTCCGCTGCCCACGAACAGCCCCGCTCCCACGGCGCCCCCGATCGCGAGCATGGTCATGTGGCGCCGGCGCAGGCCGGTCCGCAGGGTTTCGGGCATGCCTGGTCGTTCCTGTCGATCGGTCGGCAACGGGACGCCCATACCCTAGTGGCCGGAGCCGCATGTTCCGGTCAGGCTAAAACGGGTGTTCCGGTTGGAGGCGGGGTCGGCCGTACGCTGGGGCGCATGAAGGCGACGACGGACGTGCTGGGGCCGGAGTACGAGGCCATCGAACTGCCCATGGGCCACGACGCCGAAGGCGAGGTCGTGGCCACGCTGGTCCGGCGCCGCGGCGAGCGTCCGTGCCGCCGCGCCGTGCTCTACGTGCACGGGTTCGTCGACTACTTCTTCCAGAGGCACCTGGCCGACTTCTACGTCGAGCGCGGGTTCGACTTCTACGCCCTGGACCTGCGCAAGTACGGCCGGTCGCTGCGCCCCCACCAGACGCCCAACTATGTCGACAGCCTGACCGAGTACTTCCCGGAGATCGACGCGGCGGTCCGGATCGTCCGGGACGAGGACGAGCACCGGGTCGTGCTGCTCAACGGCCACTCCACCGGCGGGCTGGTCGCCGCGCTGTGGGCCGACCGGGTGCGCGGCCGGGGCCTGGTCGACGGCCTGTTCCTCAACAGCCCGTTCCTGGACATCAACGAGCCGCTGCCGCTGCGCAAGCTCGGCGCCGGGCTCGCCCGGACGCTGCGGGCGCGGTTCCCCAAGGCCAAGCTGCCCGCCGGCGTCTCCGAACTGTACCCGCGCAGCATCCACGCCGACCACGACGGCGAGTGGGACTTCGACCTGGCGTGGAAGCCCCTGGAGGGCTTCCCGGTGCGGGCGGCGTGGCTGGCGGCCGTCCGGCGCGGGCAGCTGCGGCTGCACCGCGGCCTCGACATCGACGTGCCCGTCCTGGTGATGACCTCCACCCGCAGCGTCCGCCCCAAGCCGGGAGTGGCCGACCTGTCCAGCGCCGACGCCGTCCTGGACGTCGAGCACATGGCCCGCTGGGCGCCCCGCCTCGGACGGCACGTCACGCTCGTGCGGATCGACGGCGGCGTGCACGACCTGGTGCTGTCCGCCAAGCCCGTCCGCGACCAGGTCTTCACCGAGCTGTCCCGCTGGATGACCGGCTACCTGCCGGATCCCGCCGCCGGCGAGTAGGGCGTTCCGCGCGGCCGCTCGCCGCACGTGGTCAGAGCGGCTGGAGCCGGGTGCGCAGGAGGCAGAACTCGTTGCCCTCCGGGTCGGCCAGGACGTGCCAGCTCTCGGTGCCGGTCTGGCCGACGTCGGCGGTCCTGGCGCCGAGAGCGAGCAGCCGCTCCAGCTCGGCGTCCTGGTCGCGGTCGGTGGGGTTGACGTCGATGTGCAGGCGGAGCTTGCTGGGCCGCGGGTCGCTGCTGGGGCTGAGCACGAGGGTGGGCTGCGGGCCGCCGAAGCCCACGCCGGGCGGCCCGATGTGGATGCTTCCGTCCTCTTCCCGGTGGAACTCGACGTAGCCGAGGACCTCGCTCCAGAACGCGGCGAGCCGGTCGGGGTCGGCGGCGTCGAGGACCAGCTCACTGATGCGGGATGCCATGGCCGTCAGTGTACGGAGACGATCCGCGAGTCGATCATCGGCCGCGCGCTGGAGCCGGGTGCCGGAGAGGGCGGGGCGAGCGGGACGCGCCCCTAGACGAATGATTCCTAATGGTCGTAGGCGATCAGCGAGCGGGTGACCGGCTGGCCGGTGTGGTGGTTGTGCCAGATCGCCGCTGTCATGGCCAGGATGCGCTGGGCGACGCGCACGGCCACGCCCTCGAAGGTGCGGCCGCCGTGTTGTTCGAGGTTGAGCTGGCCTTTGAGGGTGTCGTTGACCGACTCGATGAGCTGCCGGACGGGTTTGAGCAGGTGTTCGCCCGGCCGGGGCTGCTCGCCGCGCATCGCCGGGCGCAGCAGCTGGATCCCATGCTGGGCGAGTTCGTCGTCGAACCAGCGGGCCCGGAACCCCTTGTCGGCGATCAGCAGAAGACCCGGCCGGTCGGCGGCCAGTTCCGGCTCGACCTCCAGCATCGCGGCCACCACCTCCCGCTCGTCCAGCTTGGGGTTGGCCAGCGCCCAGGTGACCGGCATCCCCGAAGGGGTGCAGATCAGATACAGCCGCAGCCCCCAGAACCACCGCGAGTGGGACCGGCAGTACCCGTAGGACGCCCAGCCGGCCATCTGCGATCGCTGGACGGTCGGGCGGGACCGGCCGCACTCCACCGGGGTGGAGTCGGCGATCCACACGGTGTCATGCCAGAAGCCGGTGTCGGCCGCCAGGGTGCGGATGATGCGTTTGATCCGCGGCAGGGCGGCCCGCAGCCGCTTGTTGTAGCCGGGTTGCTGTGGGACGAAGGGGAACAGGTGCCGCAGGTGGCTGCGGACGTGACGCAGCCAGCGGGCCTCGGATGTGAACCCGAGCATCGCCTGCATGACCGCCAGGCAGAGCAGCTCGGCATGGCTGAGCTTGGGTGGCCGTCCGGGCAGCCGGGCGATCCCGGCCGCGTCGTCGTCGATCTTGACGTACAGTGCGATCACGAGGGTGTCCAGGTTGTTCGTCACACAGCGATCTTGGACACCCTCTTCGCGTCCGGTGGCTGGCCCACCACATCGTGATCATTAGGAATCACTCGTCTAGCCCCGGATCTCGGCGAGGTCGAAGTCGTCCCAGTCGGTGGTGATCTTCTGGGCCGCGTTGCCGCCGCGCCGGATGACCAGCCCCGAGACGCCGTTGGGCAGCGGCGCCGCTTCGTCGGTGTACTCCAGCACCAGGTCGTCGTTGGCCCACAGCCGCAGGTGGACCTTCTTGCCCTTGTCCTGCTCCTCGCAGGCGATCTGCAGCCGGTTGCGCTCGCCGGACTTCCAGCCGGGCGCCGACTCGGTGGCGATGAGCTCCTTGGTGCCCTGGTCGGGGGACGCCTTGCGCAGCAGCGCGCCCTTGCCGTCGGCGCGCACCATGAACCAGTAGCCGGTCTCCTTGTTGGTGTCGTTGCCGGCGTCGCGGCAGTAGAGGCCGAGCTGGGCGTCCGGCTGCGCCTGCACGGACGTCGAGGTGACGCCGGCCAGCAGGCGGACCGGCACGTCGGTCTCCTTCGGCGCCCGCTTCTTCAGCCAGTCGTCGGTGTCCATGCGGTAGTGGCCGTCCTGGTAGCCGGCGCCACCGGTGTAGGTGCCGCCGGCCCAGCCGGACTGGGTGTTGCTGAAGTCGTCGCTGAAGACCGGCGCGGTGTCCTCGGGCGGGGAGTCGCCGCCGAAGACGGCGACGAGCAGGGCGGCCAGCAGCGCCACGCCGGCCACGCCGGCGCCCGCGCCGATGAGCGACGTGCGGCGGGACGGGCGGCGGTCGAGCAGGCCGGTGCCCGCCGGGTCGGCG